>CANQOD010000007.1 GCA_947625395.1 uncultured Bacilli bacterium | reverse complement strand
TCCACTGGAATTAAAGATTCATCTTCAATATATTCAATTGCGGTCATATCAATATTGGTACGACGTTCATCCCCATATTTTGCCTTAATCTCTAATAATTCTGTACGAATGACATCCAACACTTTCGCCTCACTACTTAAAATATCTTTTAATTCTGCGATTAAAGCCAATAATTCATTCAATTCATTTTCAATTTTATCACGCTCTAATCCAGTTAACCGACGAAGACGCATTTCCAATATTGCATTGGCTTGGGCTTCTGTTAAAGCAAATTGATTCATCAATCCATTTCTTGCTTCTTCATCCGTTTTAGAACCACGAATTAACTTTATCACCGCATCAATGTGGTCCAAAGCAATTTTCAAACCCTCTAAAATATGGACTCTTTTTTCCGCATTTTCTAAATCAAATTGCGTCCTGCGAATAATAATTTCCTTTTGATAATCAATATATTTCGCAATAATATCCTTTAATCCCAATGTTTTTGGAACACCTTGGTCCAACATCAAGAAAATAATTCCATAGGTTGTTTGGAACGCTGTATGTTTATAAAGTTGATTCAAAACAACTTGGGCATTCGCTTCTTTCTTTAATGTAATGGTAATTTTAATGCCATCTTTTAAGTCAGAATGATAATCAGCAATACCATCAATCACTTTATTATGTACCAGTTCCGCCACTTTATTCTTTAACTCTAGCGTATTGATGCCATAAGGAACTTCATCAACAATAATATATTGTCTTCCATTTTTTTCTTCTATTTGGGCTTTACTCCGAATCGTAATCGTTCCTCGACCTGTTTCATACGCCTTGCGAATACCACTATTTCCTAAAATCGTTGCGCCTGTTGGAAAATCAGGACCCTTGATGTATTTCATTAATCCATCCAAATCAATCTCCGGATTATCAATATAAGCAACACAGCCATCAATGACTTCCCCTAAATTATGCGGTGGAATATTGGTCGCCATTCCTACCGCAATTCCCGTTGTACCATTGACTAAAATATTTGGAAAACGAGAAGGCAAAACTTCAGGTTCTTTCGTTGTTTCATCGAAGTTTGGAACAAAATTGACTGTATTTTTATTAATATTTCTCAATAGTTCCAACGAAATCTTTGAAAGTCGTGCTTCGGTATAACGCATCGCCGCTGCACCATATCCCTCAATATTACCAAAGTTGCCATGTCCATCAATTAACATATAACGATAAGAGAAATCTTGAGCCATTCGGACCATCGCTTCATAAATACTAGAATCTCCATGTGGGTGATAATTACCCATAACTTCTCCAACTGTTTTCGCTGATTTCTTATGGGGCTTATCGGGTGTATACCCTGATTCATACATGGAATATAAAATACGACGATGGACAGGCTTCAAGCCATCACGCAAATCAGGAAGTGCACGTGCGACAATGACACTCATTGAATATTCCAAGAAAGAATCTTTTACTTCTTTTACAATACTGTTTGTTTCTAATCTATCCATGTTGTCCTCCTATACATCTAAGTTTTCTACATAAGTAGCATTTGTTTCAATAAATTCACGTCTTGGCTCCACTTCTTCTCCCATCAATTGAGAGAACACATCATCCGCCGCAATTGCATCATCAACCGTAATTTGTCGCAACACTCTTTTTTCAATATCCATGGTGGTTTCATTTAACTCTTCCGCATCCATTTCTCCTAAACCTTTCATACGAGCAATTTCATATTTCGTATTCGGAGCAAGCGTTGCGAGATATTCATCACGTTCTTGTTCATTTAAAACATATTTAATTGTTTTTCCATGTTTAATCACAAACAAAGGTGGTTGAGCAGCATAAACATGGCCTGCTTCCACAATTGGCTTAAAAAAGCGATAAAACAAGGTTAATAAGAGCACACGAATATGGGAACCATCCACATCGGCATCGGTCATAATAATGATTTTGTTATATCGTAACTTAGAAAGGTCAAATTCATCACCAATACCTGTACCAAAAGCAGTAATAATGGTACGAATTTCTTCGTTTGATAATGCTCTATCAAGACGGGCTTTTTCAACATTCAAAATCTTTCCACGCAATGGCAATATCGCTTGTGTTACACTATCTCTTCCTTTAATCGCAGAACCACCCGCAGAATCTCCCTCGACCAAGAAGATTTCACTGACAGACGCATCTTTGCTTTTACAATCAGACAATTTTCCATAAAAGTTGGTTACATCAAGGTCGCCTTTACGGCGGGTTAATTCCCTTGCCTTTTTCGCCGCAATACGTGCACGAGAGGCGGTCATAGATTTATCAACAATTACTTTTGCTTCATCCGGATGTTCCATTAAAAAGCGTTCAAAAGATTCTGCAAAAATACGATTTGCAATACCTCTTACTTCACTGTTTCCAAGCTTTGTCTTGGTCTGTCCCTCAAATTGTGGATTGGGATGTTTCACAGAAACAATCATAGTTAAGCCCTCTTTAACATCATCACCCGTTAAAGAATTATCATTATTTTTGAGCATTCCACTATTCTGAGCATATTTATTTAAGATACGAGTCAAAGCCATTTTGACACCATCTTCATGGGTACCACCCTCCGGAGTAGTAATGTTATTCACAAACGAATAAATCCCGGCATTATATGTTTCATTATATTGAAGTGCCACTTCTAACATAATATCGTTTTCGCTTCCGGAAACATCAATAATCGTTGGATGAATCGGATTTTTATTTTTATTTAAAAGCTCAACATACTCACTAATTCCTCCCTCATAATGAAAAGAATCTTTTTTATCGGCTTCCCTATCATCATAAAGAGAAATTCGTAAGCCACGATTTAAAAATGCCAGCTCTCTTAAACGATTTCTTAAGATTTCATAATCAAAAATGGTTGTTTCTTGGAAAATTTCAGGGTCAGGTAAAAATGTCACTGTCGTACCAGTCCGGTCCGCATCACAATCATCAATGATATGTAATGGCTCTTGAGGATGACCACCATTAACGTATTTCTGATAGTAAACATGGCCATCTTTATAGACTTTGACTTCAAGCCAAACACTTAAAGCGTTGACAACAGATGCACCTACACCATGAAGTCCACCGGAAACTTTATAACCGCCTCCACCAAATTTACCACCCGCATGGAGAACGGTATAAACTGTTTCAACTGTACTTAATCCTGTTTTGGGATGAATATCCACAGGAATGCCTCGTCCATCATCTTTGACCGTGATACTGTTGTCTTTTCCTATGGTGACTTCAATATGCGTACAGTATCCAGCCAAGGCTTCATCAATCGCATTATCGACAATTTCCCAAACAAGATGATGAAGTCCTCTTGAACTCGTCGTTCCAATATACATTCCAGGTCGTTTTCTTACAGCTTCTAAGCCCTCTAAGACTTGAATTGCTGATGAATCATAATTTGTTTCTACTTTTTCATTCATTTATATCTTCCTTTCTACTGTTCCAGATATGACTTTAAAAATCGTTGCTTCGTCAAGTAAACTCTTTCTTATCTGTTTCACATCTGTGGTTGTTATGATACTTTGAATATCTTTCCCTATATATTTTAATAACTTATTCTGCTTTTTTCCATCAAGTTCACTAAAAACATCATCTAAAAGTAAGACAGGCTTGGTTCCTGTTTGTTCTTCAAAGATAGGAATGCAAGACAATTTATAGGCAAGAATCGCTGCTTTCTGTTGTCCTTGGGAACCATAAATTTTTAAATCTTTGCCATCGAGAAGAAAGGTAAAATCATCTCGATGAGGTCCATAGAGCGTCATGCCATAATTCCTTTCTTTTTGATAATGTTTTTGATACGTTTTTAAAAGCTCTTCTTTCATTTTATCTTCTTCAAAGGAAGAAAATAAAACGTTCGATTCATATTGAATTTGTAAGGAAAGAGGACTATGAATATCGTGAAATACATCGGAAATGATTTGATTAATCCGTTGAATATAGTGATAACGTGTTTGATAAATAAGCACTGCTTTTTCCACTAATTTTTCGGTTAAAATGGATAAATATTTTTCATCTCCTATGTGATTCGTATAAAGAATTTTCAGATATTCATTTCGTGTTTTCAGGAGTTTATTATATTGGTTATAACTGGATAAATAAGCTTTTGAGATTTGCGATAATTCCATATTTAATAAATTTCTACGAATGCTTGGAGAACCTTTCACAATTTCGATATCGTCCGGAGAAAACAAAATGGTATTTAAAGCGGCGATGTAATCCCCAATACGAACAATATTGGTTCCATTAATTTTTGTTTTTTTTCCCTCTAAGTTACACTCTACTTCCAATTTTCTCGTAATGTGGTCCACTTGAATTGTACCTTTTATTTTCATCAGGTTCTTCTTATCCATAATTAAACTACTGTCACTCGCTCTGTGACTCTTGGTAAGAGATAAAACTTCGATGGCTTCCAAAATATTGGTCTTCCCCGCGGCATTTTCTCCAATCAAAATATTCATAGATGGACTCAATTTCACTTCTAATCGTTTGTAATTACGAAATTGAATTAAATTTAATTGGCGAATTTCCATTTTTGTATCGTTTTTTACCTCATTTTACCATTTTTACCTACCTCCAGTACTCCTATACACGTACCTATATTATAGCACAATCAAAGAAAGAAAACATAAAAAAGTCATTTTTTATGCAAAAAAAATGGAAGCAGAAAAAAAGGAAAAAAGAGGAAACTTTCTTAGTCAAAGAACGAGAAAATCACATCTTTCCATTGTAAAAAGCAGAATCCTAAAATGGTCACAAAGAGAAAGAGGAAAATGGCTCCTAAAAATTGATATAAACTTTTCGTTTTGATACGGTCGAAAGCGGCTTGTTGTTGTTCTTTGGGTAAGGCATTTATCCGCGCAATTTTCTTCTTGAGAAGATAAAAATTGAGTGGTGGAAGCAACATGATGCATAAAACGCGTTCGAGAAAAAGGAAGAAAAGAAAGCCAAGAAAATACGTGGCAGGTCCTAAAAAATAGCACATAAAAACATACGCTTTTATCCAAAGATAAAACTCCAGTAATTGAAAGAAAATTCCCAAGAAAAAATGATTGCGATAACAGAAATATAAGGGTCCAAAGAGAAAGATGAGAAACGAATGGTCCCCTCTTGTTCGTACATAATAGTCTTCCCCTAAGCCATTTTCAAGTTGGGTCATTTGATGGGATTTTGGACGAATAAAGTGCCCATTTTTCATATATCCACAAAACATACAAAAATCACGCGTCATTTCTTTTCTACAATTTGGACATTTCATAGCTTCCCTCTTATCCACAACGAAAAGGATTTCAGTTGTATTTTCTTTTTCTCAATATAACACGAGAAAAGGCTTTCTTTCAAGGCACATCCCATTTGCGTTCCCGTATTTTTCTATAACAGTTACAACACGAGGCAAGCAATAACCATCAAACACAATCAAGATAAATTGTTTCTTATCCATACCCTTTTTGATTGTTCTTTCAATCATTCTACAACATCTTACCGAAACGGAAAGAAAAACAGGATTTGAAAAGGAGAAATCCGCCTTTCAAAAAAAAGATTCCTATTTTCGAATACGAATCTTTTCTTTTTTTTAACTCATTGATTTTTGTTTTCTTCTTGATAAAATTGAATCCAACCGACTGGCTCTTAAAACTTGATTTTGAAAAGACCGAAAGGAAATATCAAAGAGACAACTTTCTCCATTGATAAATTCCACTCTTGTCTTTTTGCCTTGTGGCGCATACATTTTGATTTTGTTTAAAGCCACCCAACAACAATCAAAGTCATCTTTATTGCCCGTAGGAAAGAAAATCATATTTTGACTATCCTCCACAACAATGGGAACTTTGTAACGACTATTGAGCATTTGAATCGCGCCCTCTCTTCTTCCTTTATAGGAACTTCCAAAATAACTGCAGCCATAATCAATGACATGCGACGGATTCTCCGCAATCTCATAAGTCCCCTCCTCTTCTAACACCGTTGAACCATAATGATTATTCGCACAAATCGCATAGGTTCCATCATGAATTTCATAAGCTTGATGATTCAATTTAATTCCCCCTTTTTGAAAAGAAGCGATGTTTCTTTTCAACTTATCAGCTTACTCTATTTTACTGTCGAAATTTGAAGAATTTTGTTTTTTTCCACAAAAAAAGTGAAAAAATGTCGTTTTTCACTTCTAATAAGTCCGAATTGGAAGAACAAGTTGTGTCAGTGACGCATTTTCCTCTGCTTTTAGAACAATAGGCTTAATTTCTCCAACAAAGTTTAAATCGACTTGATTGGTGCCGAAAGCTCTTAGGGCATCCATCATATATTTCGCACTAAAGGAAATTTTAATATCCATCTCCTTATCTTTAGTAATCATCATTTTTTCTTCGACTTTTCCTATTTCTAAGGAAGAAGATTTAATTTTTAATAAATTCCCCTCTGTTTCTAACGTCACAATATTTTTATCTTTATCACTCGTTAAAATACTTGCCCGGTCAATCACATCATAGAAATCATGTAAATCAAGATGAATCACCATCTCAGACGTGTTTGGAAGTAGATTGGTCGTATTAGGATACGTTCCATTAATAAGACGAGATTGGAACAGTAAGTTATCATACTTAAATAGAATCTTATTATTAAAGATATGTAATTCCACAGAACCCTCATCACTTGTTAAAATTTTCGTAAATTCAATTAAATTGCGGCTTGGAATGACAATATTATAGTTTTCCTCTGCGGGATTTTCCAAGGTAATAAGTTTTCTTGCTAAACGATAACTATCTGTAGCACTACATTCCATCACATTGAGTGAAATCTTAAAGTTAATTCCCGTTAAGACAGGCTTTGTTTCATCTAAGGACGTGGCAAAGGCCGTTTCAGAAACAAGACTCTTTAAATCTGTAATTGGAAGTGTAATATGATTTTTACTTTCACTTAATTCAATATTTGGATATTCACTTTCACTAATCCCATTGAGATTAAATTCACTGTTTTCTGTGTAAATCAAGATTTTTAATTCATCAATGACTTCAATATGAATATATTTATCAGGAAGTTTCCGAACAATATCTAAAATATATTTTCCTTGAATTAAAATACTTCCCTCTTCTTTCACTTGAATATTGTCTTCATTGTCACAAGGAATATACGTTTGAATAGTAATATCATTATCACTGGCTGTTAAGGTGAGGCGCCTCTTTGTGAGTTCAAAACGAATTCCTGCTAAAACGGGAAGTAAGTTCTTTGTTGAAATGGCTTTGGATACTTTATTTAAAGCATCCTGTAAAATGTCTTTTTTAATGGTTAATTTCATATCTATTTCCTTCTTTCTTTTATAGTTATTTTTATTATTACTGTGGAAATTGTGAATAACTTCTTCATTTCCTATCGTTCCTTATTCTATCACAAGTTTGGTCTTGTGGAAAATATTGTGATGTTTTTTTTCTTTTCCACACCCCTATCCGATATCCTTTTTGAGTTTTTCAATGATGTTGGCTAAATCTTGATTTTCTTTCATTTCTTTTTCTATCTTTTCAACCGAATACATAATGGTGGTATGGTCTTTTCCACCAAATTCAGTACCGATTTTTGGAAAAGACTCAGAAGTCATTGTTCGACAAAGATACATGGCTACTTGCCTTGGAAAAGCAATATTGGCACTCCTTTTTTTAGAACGAATGTCTTCTACATTAATTTGAAAGAATTCGGCGACGATTTTTTGAATGCGGGCAATTTCATTTTTTTCCGTCATCCCTTTACTAATAAAGTCTTTTAAGGCATCAATCGCAAGGTCTAGGGTAATGGGTGCTCCTCCCATAATGGTGGAGTAAGCAACGAGTCGTGTAATGGAGCCCTCTAGTTGTCGGACATCACTTCCCATATTCGAAGCGATATATTCAATGACATCTTCCGGAATATCCTGTTCAAAATTCCCTGCGGCAATCTTCTTTTTGAGGATTTCGGTTCGTAAGGTAAAATCAGGTGGAAAAATATTCACCGTTAAGCCCCAACAGAATCGCGTACGCAATCGTTCTTCTAAGAGCTTTAAATCTTCGGGAGAACGGTCCGATGAAATAATAATCTGTTTACTATCATCATGTAAGGTATTAAATGTGTGGAAAAATTCTTGTTGTGTTTGGGTGGCGCCTCCTAAAAATTGAATATCATCAATAATTAAGACATCAATATTTCGATACTTGTTTTTAAAAAACTCAACATAATTGAAGTTCGTTCCCTTTTCATCTTTCTTATTCATATTAATAAAGTCACTGATGAATTGGTCACTTCGAACATATAAAACTTTGCGATTGCTGTTTTGCACAATGTAATTGCCAATCGCATGCATGAGGTGTGTCTTCCCTAACCCACTATTGCCATATAAAAATAAAGGATTATACATTTTCCCAGGATTTTCAGCGACCGATAATGCTGCGGCTTGTGCAAACTTATTACTATTCCCGACCACAAAATTATCAAAGGTATAGTTACTTTTGAGATTCGATTTATTCACAAAAGATTGTGGAACACCAAGTTCTTCTTGCTTGTTCTCCTCTTCTTTCGGCCTTTCTTTTTCTTTGCGGGCTTGAATCTCATCTTCTAAGAGAAATTCTAATTCAAAATTGGTCCCTGTCACTTGATTGAACGCTTTTTGAATAATGTCATAATAATTATTATTGAGCTGTTTTTTATGAATTGCCATTGGAACTTGAAAAATCGCAGTTCCCTCTTTTAATTCAATGAGCTTTAATTCTTCGAACCAAGTCGTAAAAGAAAGAGATGATAGGTCATCTTTAATGATTTTGAGTGCATTTTCGAATAAAATGTCTACATTCATCCTACCATCTCCCCTAAATTTGAATAATTTACCATTATAATAGACTAAAATTGTTGAAAAAGGAACAAAAAAAAATAAAAAAATTTTATTCACAAGATTTCCACTGTTTTTTCCACAAAGCAAAGCTTGATAAAATAAAGCAAAAAGAAAGTTATACACAGTTTCCACAGATTTTAATTCACAATGTATAGAACTGTTTTGCACAGCTTGTGAAGAATGTGGAAAACAGGAAAATTTTAAAAAAAATTGGAAAAAAAGAGACAGGAAAAAGGAGTCCTATTGAAAAAAGGCTTCTCTGAAAGTGCTTTTTTACTTCTTTCTCTTCCCTCTCCTTTAAAAAAAGTGCATTAATAAATTGACAAAACAAGGCTCTACCCCTTATAATAATGGAGATTTATGTTTGGAGGTGGAACCGATGAAAAGAACTTTTCAACCTAATAAAAGAAAAAGAGCTAAAAAACATGGTTTTTTTGCACGTATGAAAACGAACGTTATGAATCGCCGTCGTCAAAAAGGACGTAAGGTATTATGTAAATAGTCCACTGGTCGTTCAGTGGTTTTTTACTTTTTTAAGGAAGTGAGAAAATGAAAAAAAGGGAAATCATCAAAGAAAGTCGGGAATTTGATAGAATGATTGCCACTTGTAAGATGAAGAAGAATGCCTATGCCCTTGTCTTTTATGAGCCAAGTTCAACCAAGGAGGCTCTCTATGGTATCTCTGTTCCTAAAAAATGTGGGAAAGCCCATCTTCGTAATTTTTTAAAACGACGGACGAGAGAGATTTTATCCTTTTATAAAAAGAACTATCCAAATTCATTCAACTGTATTATAATAATAAGAAAGACTTGTATTACGAGTTCTTATGAAGAGATGAAAGAGCATTTAATCAAGTTATTGATGGAAATAGAAAAGGAGAAAGAAAATGAAAAAGACACGCATTAAAATGCTTCTCTTAGTGCTGACTTTATTTTTAACAACCGGTTGTGCGACGACCTTAGTAGATAAAGATAAACAAGCCGTGAGAAATCCCGAAACGGGCCAAGCTTTGACGGAAAATATATTATGTAAACCTACATCCAAGACAACCATTGAAACATACAAAAAGAATGGAGTCAAAATCAATCAATTACCTGATTGTGATAAATTTCAAGTTACCTCCGGAAAATATGAGGGACTTTGGACCAGTCTATTGATTAAGCCTCTCGCCTTTGTGATTCTTTTTATTGGAAAATATGTAAAAAGTTTTGCGTTGGCGGTCATCATTGTCAGTTTAATCATTCGTTTTATTGCTTATCCGGTAACGAAAAAGACAGCTATACAATCAGAATTATTAAAGAAAGCGAATCCCGAATTAGAACGATTAAAAAAGAAATATGAGGGAAAGACGGACCAAGAATCGATGATGAAACAAAGTCAAGAAATGATGATGATTTACAAGAAGTATAATATTAGTCCAATGAGTGGCTGCTTGTTTTCATTCCTCCAATTACCTTTGTTTATTGCTTTCTTTGAAGCCATTAATCGTGTACCGGCTATCTTTGAGGACCATTTCTTAGGATTACAGTTAGGAACAACGCCATCGGTTGGCTTTGGTACAAGTGGTATTTGGATGTATCTTCTCTTAATCCTTTTAATAGGCGCCACAACTTACTTCTCTTTTCAACTGAACGCAACTGCGGATATGAATTCTTCTATGAAATCCATGCCTTATATTATGACAGGCTTAATTGTGGTCACTGGATTGTTTATGCCATCTGCCCTTGGCATTTACTGGGTCACGACCAACTTATTTACCATCGTTCAAAATATCATTGTAAAAAGGAGTAAGAAAAGTTATGGAAAAGCATAAATTTATAGGAAAAACAAAAGAGGATGCCATCAATCAAGCAAAAATGGCCTTACAGGAAGTGGAAGAAAATTTAATTATTCAAGAACGCAGTGTAGAGAAAGGCTTATTTAGTAAAAAAGTAGAAATCGAAGTTATTGAAAGACGCGAAATCAAGCCTTATATTAAGGAAGTATTATTGGGAATCTTAAAAGATTTAGGCTTTGATGCCAAAATTGAAATTCGGAGCTCCCAAGAAACACCTGTATATACGATTTATTCGGACCATGATGCCTTATTAATTGGTAAGAATGGCCGCAACTTAAATGCTTTAAGACTTCTTGTGGCCCAAATCATTCAAAATGAAATTGGCGAAACTTATAAATTTGTGCTCGATGTCAGTGATTATAAAGAACGAAAAGAACGGAATATTGAATTTTTAGCGCGTCGTCTTGCGAAAGAAGTGAAAGAAAGTGGTGTCGAAGTGAAAATGGACTCGATGAATTCTTATGAAAGACGCCTTGTTCATAATGCTTTATCAAAACATAAATATGTGTATACAGAAAGTGTTGGAGAAGAACCGAACCGGGCCGTTGTGATTAAGCCGAAAGAGAAGAGTGAATAGCTCTTTTTCTTTTTTTAAAAACATGTTATAATAGGTGCGCTAAGTTGCTTGATGAGGGAAGTGAGAAAAATGGAAGATACCATTTGTGCGATTGCGACGAAATTAGGAATTGGGGCAATTTCTATTATTCGTGTTAGTGGGGAAGAGGCCATCTCCAAAGTCAATCCACTTTTTCAAGGAAAAGATTTAGAACAAGTAGAGAGTCATACGATTCATTATGGTTATATCAAAAAAGGCCAAGACATCATTGATGAAGTGTTGGTAACAGTGATGAAAGCACCAAAAACATTTACTCGGGAAGATGTCGTTGAAATTAATTGTCATGGCGGTATTTTGCCGACAAAAAAAGTATTAGAGCTGTTACTAGAACAGGGCATTCGCTTGGCAGAACCTGGAGAATTTACGAAAAGAGCGTTTTTGAATGGCCGAATTGATTTTACGCAAGCAGAAGCTGTGATGGAATTGATTGAAAGTAAAAATGCCACTGCCCATCGTCTTGCTGTTTCTTCTTTAAGAGGAAGTACTTCTAAGTTAGTCAAAGCATTTCGTGAACAGTTGAAGATGATTATTGCTTCTATTGAAGTCAATATTGACTATCCGGAATACCAAGATATTGAAGAAATGACTGTGGAAAACTTAAGTCATTTACTCGAACAATTAGAAAGCCATTTAACGAAAATTGTTGAGAATTCCAAAAATACACAACTGTTAAAAAATGGGATTCAAACAGTGATTGTGGGGCGGCCAAATGTGGGTAAGAGTAGTCTTTTGAATGCGTTATTGGAAGAAGAGAAAGCCATTGTAACGGATATCGCTGGCACCACAAGAGATATCGTGGAGGGCGAAATTCATTTAGGCGATTTTACGTTATCGATAATGGATACCGCAGGGATTCGACAAACAGAAGATGTTGTGGAAAAAATTGGAGTGCAAAAAAGTCTTCAATACATGAAAGAGGCGAATCTCGTCCTCGCTGTTTTGGATGGTTCCATGCCTCTTACCCAAGAAGATAAGGACCTCCTTGAGCAATTCAATCCGAACAAGACCATTGTCATTTTAAATAAAAAGGATAAAGGACTTGTCATCAGCAAAGAGGACCTTAAAGATTTTCAGACTGTTCCTATGAGTACGTTAGAAATAGAGGGGGTTGAATCACTCAAAGCCCAAATTCAAAACATGTTTGCTCAAGAAAAATTGGAAGAGAATGATACGGAAATTTTGTTGAATGCAAGACAGGTTGCTTTGGCAGAAAAAGCCAATCAGTTATTAAAAACAGTAGAACACTCTCTTCAAGAGGGTGTGGAGTTAGATATGCTTTCTTTGGATTTAAAAGAAATTCTTGATACTTTAGGTATGATAACAGGAGAAAGCTATTCAGAAGAAATTCTCGATACTTTATTTGAAAATTTCTGTGTTGGAAAGTAGGTGAGATAGATGTATGATGTGATTGTTGTCGGTGGTGGCCATGCAGGTTGTGAAGCTGCTTTAGCTTGTGCCCGCATGGGTGAAAAGACACTATTAGTGACTGGAAATTGCAAAAATATTGCTGATATGCCATGTAATCCCTCAATTGGTGGGCCTGCGAAAGGCATTGTTGTTCGTGAAATTGATGCTTTAGGGGGCGAAATGGCAAGAAATACCGATAAAGCCTCTTTGCAAATGAAACTTTTAAATACGAAAAAAGGCCCAGCAGTTTGGGCACTTCGGGCGCAAGCCGATAAAATTACGTATCCAAAAGAGATGTTAAAAACACTCAACCAACAAGCCAATTTGGAACTGCTTGAAAGTTTGGTAGAAGATTTATTGGTAGAAAATCATCAAATCAAAGGGGTTGTCTTAGAAGATGGAACGAAGTTGTTTTCGAAAGCGGTTATTTTAACAACAGGTACTTATTTAAAGGCTTCTATTTTAGTAGGAAGTGAGAAAAAAAGTGAGGGTCCGCATGGAGAACGACCAAGTCGTTTTTTAAGTGACCGCCTCAAAGCGCTAGGCTTTACCATTTTAAGACTAAAAACAGGAACGCCACCTAGAATTGAAAAGAAAAGCATTCATTATGAAGAAACAACCAAAGAAGAGGGAAGTCGTGACTTGTTAACGTTTTCTTTTGATAGTGAAACATCTCTTGCGCATACCTTACAAATTCCTTGTTATTTAACGTATACGACTCCAAAGACACACCAAATTATTCGAGATAATTTAGAGAAATCGAGTATGTATGGTGGTTATGTTGAGGGGGTTGGACCTCGTTATTGTCCCTCCATTGAAGATAAAGTCGTTCGTTTTCATGATAAGGAAAGACATCAGTTGTTTTTAGAGCCGGAAAGTATGTATTATGATGATATTTATATTCAAGGGCTCTCTACTAGTATGCCTCATGCGATTCAAGAACAAATTGTACATAGTATTCCTGGCTTAGAAGATGCTGTTTTTCTAAAATATGCGTATGCCATTGAATATGATGCTATTGATGCAAGACAGTTAAAGCCCTCTCTTGAAACAAAATTGATTGAAAATTTATATACAGCTGGGCAAATTAATGGAACGAGTGGATATGAAGAAGCAGCGGGTCAAGGCTTGATGGCTGGAATCAATGCTAGTTTGAAACTACAAGGAAAAGAGCCTCTGATTCTAAAAAGAAATGAAGCATATATTGGTGTTTTAATTGATGATTTGGTCACCAAAGGAGTGAAAGACCCTTATCGCTTATTAACATCTCGGGCAGAATATCGTCTTTTATTACGAAATGATAATGCAGATTTACGACTTCGGGAGTATGGACATCAAATTGGAATCATTGATGATGTGCGTTACCAAAAATTTTTAAAGAAAAAACAAGCGATTGTGGACTGTTTTCAATTTTTAAAGGATAAGAGAATGGTCCCTACCAAAGAAATCAATGCCCAATTAGAACAAATGGGAAGTACACCTTTACAAACGGGAATCTCCCTTTATGAATTGTTAAAACGACCAGAAATTACCATGGAAAAACTACAAAAAATCGTGCCACTTTCTTTTCCTCAAGAAGTCTTAGAAGAAGTTGAAATTGAAATTCGTTATGAGGGGTATATTCAAAAAGCTAAAAAAGAAGCAGAGAAAATGTTAACATTAGAAAATGTGAAAATCAATGCGGACATTGATTATGAAAGTATTCAAAATTTAGCAAAAGAAGCCCGGCAAAAACTGGAAGAAATTCGTCCTGTTACACTAGGACAAGCCAGTCGAATTAGTGGCGTCAATCCAAGTGATATTGCGGTATTATCTATTTATTTAAAAAGGAGAGCTTATGACAGAAAATGAGTTTGAACAAGAATTGGAAAAACTAGGGATTTCCCTTACGGAAAAACAATTGGAACAATTTCGTAAGTTTTATCAGTTTTTAAGTCAAAAAAATCAAGTCATGAATTTGACAAGAATTGTGGAAGTCAAAGACGTTTATTTAAAACATTTTTATGACAGTAGTACGCTTCATAAAATCATTGATTTTAATCAAGTCACGACCGTATGTGATGTCGGTAGTGGCGCAGGATTTCCTGGTGTTGTTTTAAAAATTTTATATCCACATTTAGAAATCACACTGTTAGATGCACTTCAAAAAAGAGTCAATTACTTACAGGAATTGATTGCTTATTTAGGTCTTGAAAAGATAGAAGCGATTCATGTAAGAGGGGAAAATTACCACGAGAAAAAATTTGATGTGGTCGTTGCGAGGGCGCTTGCTTCTCTTGAAAAACTGCTTCCTATTTGTATGCCTCTTGTCCAGGAAAAAGGGTGCTTCATTGCCATGAAAGCCAATGTGGAAGAAGAAAAAGCCACTGCATTGCAACCAGGGAAGAACAAAGGCATTCACTTAGAAAAAGAAATCGTCTTTGCTTTACCAAAAGAAGAGAGCAAAAGGACGTTACTCCTTTTTAAAAAGCAATGATAAAGATAATGATAGATGGAGAAGTTTTAAAAAAGTTCGTTTTCTTGTTTGGTCTATTGTAAAAACGGGAGATTTTTCCTTTTTGGATGAAAAGGAACTTCCAAAAAAATTTTTGTTTTCTAAATAAAGAAAGCGTGCTATAATGATAATAGGGAGTTTATAAGAATAAAAAGGAAGTGTGATTATGCCACAAGAAAATGAAGTTGTACAATTATATTTAGATGATATTATTCCAAACCGCTTTCAACCAAGAGAAATCTTTGATGAAAAAGCGTTAAAAGAATTAGCGGTGTCTATCAAAGAACATGGTGTCATTCAACCTATCATCGTTAGAAATATAGGAAATAAATATGAAATTATTGCTGGAGAACGTCGATATAAAGCCAGCGCTTTGGCAGGACTTACAAAGATTCCAGCAATTGTTCGTAATTTAGATGATAAAGAAAGTTCTAAAGTAGCGCTTCTTGAAAATTTACAACGGAAGAATTTGAATCCAATTGAAGAAGCAAGAACGTATCAAAAAATATTAGAGCTCGACCAAATGACTCAGGAAGAACTTGCCAAAACAATGGGAAAAAGCCAAGGCGCTGTGGCCAATAAATTAAGATTGTTATCACTTCCGGATGCTGTGCAAGATGCTGTTTTAAAAGAACAAATCTCTGAACGGCATGCAAGAGCCCTTTTAAATATCAGTGACCAAGAAGTTCAAAAGCAAATGCTCAAACGAATTATTTCTGAAAAAATGACGGTTCGTGAATTAGAAAAAGAATTGAATCCAGGACAAGTTCCAACGGAAGAAAATGAAAATAATGTGCAAGACATGTTAGAAAATATTCCTGACCAAGCCTCTCCTGTAGAACCATTTAAAGCACCAACCAATCCTGATGCAGCAGCCATTGTTGACTATAGTACCCCTCCTAAATTTATTGATTATGGCTTAGAAGAAGAACAGGAAGACTCTGCCGATGAGGGAGGAAGCAATGCCGTAATAACTCCTGATATTGATGCGTTAAGACAAAATGCGCAAGATATTCATGTCGAAGCCCCTACAGCGAATTTAGACAGTTTATTACAAGTTGAACAACAAACGCCACAACAAGAACAACCACAAGAGTCATTCAAATTTATTAATCCAAATCCAAATCTTGGTTTAGAAGCAGAACATCCAAGTCAAAATCATACCATGAGTGATGATTATTTCAAAGTGCCAGATGTTGTAACACCACCACAAAATAATCTCATTCCACCAGCTGACCCATTCCAAATTCCTTTGATTCCAAATCAACCACCTGAAGCAAAAGAAACAGAACCAACGCCAAAGGAACCAAGTCCACAAGAACCTGCACAACCAAAACAGATGAATTTACAAACTTCCATTGAAACAATTCGTGATGCGGTAAAACAATTGGAAGATGCTGGTGTCCAAGTGGAAAAAGATGAACTTGATTTTGATAAAAATTATCAAATTATTATTCGACTCATAAAAAGTTCTGAGGAAAAGTAGAATAAAAATCTACTTTTTTTTATCGAGAGTCTAGAAAAAGAACAGAATCTTTGCTAAAATAAGATATGATACGAAAAGAAACAGGTGAAGTAAGATGGGAAAGGTTATTGCATTAGTCAATCAAAAGGGTGGAGTCGGAAAAACAACAACAAGTATCAATCTTTCCGCGAGTTTAGCTATTTTAGGGAAAAAGGTTCTTTTAATTGACCTTGACCCACAAGGAAATACGACGACCGGTATTGGTATCAATAAAGGGGATATTGCCTTAAGTAT
>CANQOD010000006.1 GCA_947625395.1 uncultured Bacilli bacterium | reverse complement strand
AATATTCGCGTGACTACGACTTACAGCTGTATTGTCCCCCACGAAATAATCCACATAACTGCGCTCTTTACCGATTCGGTATACCGGCTTGTTTACAGGAATTTTTTCGTTATTTTTGCTTCTAATCAAGAACGGAGAAAGCGGTCTTCCGTGGGCGGTCTTTCCCCCAGAAAGTACTGTTGTTTCACCTGCATTTCCCCCGCTTAAAACCGTGGTGTCTCCAAAATTCATTGGTTGTCCCTGTGGTATAGGACTTGGCTGTATCGCAGGTTGCGGCGCTGGACGCGAAGCAGGTTGCGGCACAGCCTGAGGCACAGTGTTTGATTTAGCTGGTTGTTGAACAGCCTGAGGTGCCGGCGTAGATTGCCCTGGGACAGCAAATCCCGGATCGGCTTTTGGTTGATTTGGCGCACCGGGAACTGTGAAACCAGCATTTGTCGACGGTGAAGGCGTTTTTGCTTTCGCTGCCTTTTTTGCTGCTTTCTGCGCTTTGTACGCCGCTGCATTCTCTTTATTGTAATGCATAAGAAGAGTAAGCATTGACATACCTTTTTCCTGAGGCCCATTTGGCGTGACTGTTTGAGGAACCACTGGCGGAGTATTTTGCACGGGCGGTGCTACAGGAGCAGGATTAACAGGTTTAGGTTGTTGCGGTGGGGCCTGCGGAACATTTTGCGGCGGCCGATCGACAACCTTAGGCGGCGTAGGAGGAGTTTCTGGTCGAGTCGGCGCAGGCTCAGACGAATGTACAGCCAAACCACTTTCATTCTGTAAGCTATCAAGCACCTTCTTAAAATCTACTAGAGAAAATACAGGTGAGCTGTTCAAGTAATTAATTATCTCCGCAACATGATTACAATTTTCCGTTTGATCCGATTGAATGTTAAACATGATATTCTTAAAAAACATGCCTAAATCCGAATCATTTTCAACCGCACCAGCTATCGGAAGACAAATCAGCACTGTATTGCAGGTCGAAACATCCACGAAAATATAGTCAAGATCCAGTATAATCGAATTCGCATCTATCATATAATCTTCGGCGGAAATTAACCCATTAACAATTCCACTGAAAACCCCTAGTAAGCGTTTTCTATTTACTGGCCCCGTAAAAAACTGTTTAACAGATATTTTGGCCGAAACATTGTACTTTATATACTTCTCTTCATCCATTTGAGTATACAAAGTAGGAGCTATACCGGTTATCTTGTTGTTGGTCAGCATTCCAAGACTCATTGTATCAAGAGAGTCCCCGCTTCCTATGGAATAGACAAGATATGTATATGTGCCTTGATTTTCAAATGAAAAATTCATTACGCATCCACCTCAATAATTATATTTATATAACCGAAGCAATTTCCACGTGTCATCTACTTTCACAAAAACGCAGCCCTTATTATTGAAGTCTTTTGCATCATCAAATTGAGGTGCAATAACCATCTTACCTGTTGTGTCAATAAAGCCCCATTTTCCTGTCATCTGCACTGCAGCTAATCCGTTTGAAAAGCTCCTAGCATCTTCAAACTGTGCTTCAATAACCACGTTGCCATCCTTATCAATAAATCCCCATTTATTACCTGTCTTAACTGCGGCAAATGTTGTATCATTGAATACGCGTGCATCTTCATATTTATTGTCAGATATTTTGTTTCCGTCGGAGTCAATTAAATAATATGACAAATCATCATAGACAAATAATCTTTCGTTTCTAAATACCACGTTTTTTTCATCTGAAACAACGCCGTCATATGTTGTATCAGAAACTGCGTTTCCATCTCGATTAACTAAAGACCATTTATTTCCCGTTTTCACTGCAGCAATGCCGTTTCCGATTGAAGATGAGGATGCATATTCTCCAAACAAATGTTGGCTATCTGAGTTATAGAAGCCCCAAGTTTTCCCGTCAAATACCGAAAATATTCCATTTTCAATTAAACCTAATTCACGAATATTTTCGACTCCTTGAACAACTTGCTTCTTATTTCCTTTAGTATCGATAAAATACGCATCTCCATCAGCGGTAACAACAGGAGCCAAGTCCCCGGAGAAATACCCAGCCTTTGTAAACTGAGCTGCGATTACATTATCACCTGTTAAATTAACGTATCCCCATTTGTTTCCCACCTGAACCGGACATAGTCCACCACTATATATACCAACATCTGAAAACTCACAATTAAAGAAAAATTCGTATTCGATTTCACTCAGTTGTGAGGTTATTGACTCTGATGTTAATTTTCTCTTCTGCATTTTTTCGTTTAAATCAAAACATGCAATATAGTCTTTTCTTTGAATATATATATTCATCAAAAATTCGTATCCAGATACATCTTTGGGATATTTTACTATAACATCATTTCCCCAATTAATTGCGCTTCTCGTTTGTGCTGATTCCCAATAGAATTCTCCTAATTCTACCGACAATTCTATTGACGGCTTAATTTCTAGAGCTTTCTTATAATTATCTTCGGCATCAGTCAGAATTCCGAGTTCTCTGCAAGACCTTGCATCGTTAAGATACTGATTATATTGATTAACTTCGGCAGACTTAGTACTGTACAGCATGTATATTGATGCTGTGAAAAGGACAACCATAACAATTGGCACAAGAAATTTATAGTTCTTCATTTTAATACCTCACATCCCTGATAAACAAACTGATAAAAAAGTCCCTATTACAAGTGCCGGCCCAAAAGGTATGGCATCCTTCCGGCTCTTCTTCTTTGATATAAGAAGATACAAAGATATTATGAATGAGAGAATTAACGCCAAAAAGACTGCACTCCATATTCCATCTAACCCGAGCAAGAGTCCCATGACAACAAATAATTTCATATCACCAAACCCAATGGAGTTTTTGATGCATAAGCTACAGAGAAAAGCTGCCAAAAGCAACGCAACAACTGCAATAACTTCCGATGCCAATTGACTCCATAAATGATCCCATTCAAAAATCATTTCAAAAGGAAGAAGCAATCCCCTACATATTAATCCAAAAGCGATGAATGTATTTGGAATTCTATAAGTTCTAAAATCAATAAAGGCAATCGGCCATAACACACACAAAAGCAACAGGCGTTTTAGACTGACAAAAACGTTATTATCTTTATATATCGTGCAAAAGAGAACCGTAGCTATACCAACAAGTACAAACATTACTCCGCAATATATATATATTGCAAGCGATTTTTTACTGTCATTTGATTCAGTTTTATTTTCCTTTGCTGTTTTTTTCTCATCCATTATAAATAAGAATAAACTTATCACATAAGCCACAACACAAACAATAGGTAACACAACTAACTGCACCGGTTCTCCTCCTTTCGATTAGCTATTTTCGTCTGATTCCTCAGAATGAGGCGTGGGCCTTCCATACCCTGTTTTTGTTTCAACGGTAACACCCGGATGAGCTGCCTCAAATTCATTCACCGCTTGTTGAACAACACTCATATCTGCATCATCAGGTACAACAAGAACAACTTTATATGTACGTGAATTTAGATCAGAATTAACAGTTACAGATTGTCCATTACTATCTTGAACATTTATTTGAACATCCAAATCCTCCACCGAGCTATACATATCATTGTAAGTCTGAGAAAGTCTTGATTTTATCCCGTCGGGAGAAGTATATGAGGAATCATGAGTATTAACTGAAATAATGCTTACAAACTCATTTGCTCCACCGGTGTTGTTATACGCATCAAATCCATTGCTACTTGATGTATAATTATAATTTTTCTTTTCTTCCAACACAATTATTTTGCCACGTTCAGATGAAGATGGATTGTCCCACACAGAAATTACTGAAGGAGTGGATGTGTCTGGATGTATAAGTGAGATTCCATTCCCCCATGCTGTAGTTTTGGCACACTGCCTAAATTTAAATGTAAAATCTATATTTAGAAGTTTAATCACTTCGACATCATATGTGACTACCAGTTGGATTTGGTTAGAAGTTCCATAAGCCATAAGTGCAGTATAATCAAAATCTAAACCAGCCATACCATCAACAACCCTATATCTCCTGAGAAATTGATCCGGATCGTCGCCCTGATATGCCATAAGATTCTTTTTCATAAACGCTTTGGCAAGAACCTGTCCTAAAATGACCTTAACTTCCTCTTTCAATTCATCGCCGGCCATCTTACCCATGCCAATAATAAAACCTTTCGGATCATCAGCTATTTTATCTGCATACATTGTCACAAGACTATCTACATTACTCGCTCCACTGTCTATTGCTGAAACAAGCGACTCAAAGTCACCAGTTTCAATGCTGTTGCTAGCATCTGAGAGTGAGTCTAGCAGCGAGCCAACACCGTCAATCGTCTGCTCTACTGTTGCCCTGGAATCCTCTGTCCCAGCATGAAGACTCGAATCAAGTTGATCAATGCCAAGTTTATAGTAGAGGTAAGAATATTGAGAAATTTCCTTAGCCGCAGAATCGAGGGCAACACTCATTTTAGCCTGAATGTAGAAGATATTTACAATAGACAAAATAGTAAATATAGCAAAGACAAATGCAGTCAACGAAATTGTTGCCTCAATTACTATTGCGCCCGATTCATTATCCTTTCTCATGGATTCACACCTCTCGGATTTTAGCATTAGCCAATTTGGAAATTAATACCTGCTTCTTTCGCGTACTGTTCAGCAGCGCTTCCACCTTCACCAATAATTGTTAACTCCCCCGATGAACCAAAAAATGAATTATCAATTTCAGTAACGCTCTGGGGAATTTTAATTTCTTTTATTCCTACGCAATATGCAAATGCTAGTTTACCAATCTCGTTCAAAGACTCATTCAAAACTACGGTTTGAAGATTAGAACATCCTTGGAAAGTAGCTTCAGCTATTTTTTGGACTGCGTTCCCACAAACAACCACCTGAAGATTTTTGTTGTTTCCAAATGCGCCTTTATTAATTTCTTTCACAGAATCAGCAATTTTAATTCCTTTAACAGAACAGTCGTTTGCGAATACCAACTGTCCAATTATAGTTATGGGTTTACCATTTATACTTGATGGAATCGAAACGATTTCATCATTACCCAAGTATTCAATTAAAACAAGATTTCCATCTTTATCCTCGTCGCAAAAGAAATCAGATTCAGGAGATGATGGCGCATTCATTACTGCCTCAAGACTTATAGTAGAGGCAGGAGTCTCCAATTCGTCAGATGTATTTGTTGATACATTACTATTCTCCCCATTTTCAATGGAACCGTTTCCGGATTCGGTATTGCTAGGCTCATTTGTACTACCGCACGCTGTTAGCGAAACAAGAACGAATGCTAAAAGTAAACTCATCAAAATCTTTTTCATAATTATTCCTCCAATTTGTTTTAAGAATATCCACGAACTGTTGAAATTTTATAAGTACACCAATCCGTTTTTGTGTCCATGTTGTTGTCATAACCATTAAAATACGGAATAGTAATCATAAGTGGCTTGACTCTTATCGTAGCATTTAACTTAAAATATAGTCGTGCTTTTGCCATAGAATATGTATCTACGCCTGTCAACTTACGCATATTAGCCTGTATAACTTCCGAAAGTCGTTGATACATTGATTCTGCACAACTAGATTTAAGTCCAAGATAAACAAACACCGTTAAGTAGTCGCTGTAAAACAAACCAGTATCCTGATTCTTTTTACTTAGTGATCCGCCTCCGTTGGATAATTCAGAAGTAAAACTGGCAACGCTATCAAGATCGGGAACGCTCATCCACCATTGATCATGAGAAGACTTATATAGTTCGACAGGAAACCCCGCTTCAAGTCTATCTAGATCTGTTGATGTTTCGAAAATCGTTAATATTGGAATTAAAACAACCTTTGTTAGTGCTTCTGGAATTATTCCGCCCGTTGCAATCCATATACCATAAGCTATTCCTGCGATTGCCAAAGATGTGGAATCCGATCCGGACCAAAAATTTGCATATCCAGAAACGAGATTTAAAGCATACCTAATCCCATAGATATTGTTATATACTGATTTTACATTATCATCATTTCCTTTACCATCACGCCCACCATACAAAACATATTCAACCTCTGCGCAATAGGCAGTATTATTATTTTTGTTTATCATCTTGTTGGTGAGTGATTTGTTATAGGAATCTTTCAAATTAATACTCAGCCACGTTCCCTCTTGATCTTCACCAGTACCCATCACACTTTGATATTTTGATGAATAATTAGATAGTGACAAATCAGTTTTGTCTTCAATCAAGCTGTACAAGCCCTCATTTTCAAATGTCGCATAACTTAGCATATTCATGATATACGCAGCAACATAAAGATCATCGCGAATAGAAGTTATATCTAGATTTATAAGGCTTTCAAATAGGTCAATCACGCCCGAAATAGTTCCATCAGCAATATTAAAAGTGCCACTACCCGAAAAATCCTTTGTTATATCTTCTCCTCCGCCATGATATCTTCCTTTTTCTTTTGTCTCATTTTCTTTATTGGATCCGGCTTGCTCGCCGCCATCTAGTTCATCCTTTTTCTCATTGACATCCTGCTTAGACAGTCCACCAAATTTGCTTTGGAAATACATGAATAGTTCAGGAGTGTCAATTTGACCCGATGTAGGACTAATCGTCGGATTATAATTATTATCATCTGAATGCGCAAGTGAAAAATCGGTTGATGGCCTGAAAAGAGATGCGAATACAGATGATGCATAATTGCTCAGTTCCTGATTGGTTAATTTAATTTCTGATGAACTAACAGTGGACTGTGCTGCATTTTTAAAATCAGTAAAAGAGGCTATGCTGTCGAGCTTTACGCCTCCATATTTCAATTCATCAATTGCTGTGATTACAGAACTAATTTGAGAGCGAATATTTGTCAAACGTGTTTTCAACACCCTTACGGAATCTTCTGTGATTTCCTCACACACTTGTTCAATATCGGCAATCTCCTGCCTATTATCCGCACCCATCGATGTATCGGTCGAATTTGCTGTATTAGACCATATATTTAACGAGGTGTGATACTCCCCAGCCAACTCCAAAAGCTTATCTAAGCTCTTTACTTTATCATTTTCGGCAATAGAATCATCGCTTTCATTTCCATCAATAGCAATGTTTAGAAGGTCCACATATCCTTGCAGTTCAGTTCGCGTAGAGGATAAATCGCTTTTTATATATGCAAGTGCATCATTGAGATTCTTGCTTTCTCCATTAACTGTAACATACAGATTGGAAGGAACGATATTGTTTATGTTTGCGCTTGAAACTTCTTCTAGTTTTTTTACAGTTTTATTATAAGAGTCGGTATAATCTATCGTTACAGTTGTCCCCTCGTTCGCCAGTTCAGTAATTTCATCGTTGGTTATAATATACTTACGGTGAAGCGAAACAACCTCTGCAGTGAGCTCATCGAACCGCGTTTCCCAGTCAGTTGGAATATCATTTCCAAGGGCGCAATCCTTTATTGCTATTACTTTAGCATATGCCTTTAACATATCATCAGAAGCGGTACTCAATTGAGTTGTGTAATTAGTACCGGATGACGCATTAACAGCTGTATTCATCTGCACCCACCACTGAATTGCATTGGAGTCCGTAGCAGAAGATCCGGGAAGTTTGGCCATTAGCGCAGATGAAGCATTAACAAAATTTGTTTTAGCAGTATTAAAATCATCTATTTCAGTTTTTAACGTATCAAGCAACGATGTGATTCGTTCACCATCAATAATATACTGATCACCGTTTCTTCGCGAATAAACTTCTGTGTGCGATTTTGTGTATGTGGTTTTATATTTATCCAATCTGAATTTAGTCCTAGCGTATGCTGTGAGACCACTCGTATTATACAGATTGCTAATCATACGCTTATTGATATTCGCATATACACTTTTATAATTGGAAAATCTCGTTGCATAGCCCTTGAGTTTATCGTTTGTCAATCCATTTGTTGAAGCTTCTTTATAATAATCATAAATTGCAACATATGAGTTAAAAGCTGCCGCAAGCAACTCTCCTTCCGCTTTATAATAATCTGACTTGTCGTCAACTAATTCCTTATTCTCCTCACTTTCAATTGCATTCATGGTAGACGAATCACTTTTCAGCCTGTCTATAAGTCCTAATGTAATTTCAATCGGACCACGATATTTCATAAATTCAACAATTTGATCTTTCAGCATAGTTGAATTAGTAAGATTAGCCCCGCTTACTTCACCTATCATATCGCTTGGAGCTGTCTGACATTCAACTTGAAGTAAATCGTATATTTGGTCATTGTTCGTTGCATGCGCATAATAGTCAGACAACAAAACAATTTCATCATCAGATAGACCTTGCGATGAAAGCGTGCGCAGAAAAAACTGGGCAGAGACATCATAAAATTCTTCAATGGACTGGCAGGAAGCAACCATACCATACCATTCTTCCAAGTCAGCATCGTAATTTGAAAGTAACGAATTCAATGCCAAATCACTTGCCGAATTAGCCATTACTTTTGACATATGAACCCGTCCGAGATCCACAAAGACGCTTGTTACGACAATACAAGGAACAAGTATCATAACAAGGAAAACTGATATTGCTCCACGTGTTTTTTTGTTCATCTACGCACACCTCCTCCACAATTATTTTTAGTCAATCCATTCTTTAACCTTTTCAACCATTTCATTGATTTTTTCGGTTACACCGTACTTTTCCATATAATCCTCAACCATATCTACATTTCTAATGAATTCAGACGAATCTGAAACCGGCATATTTGCATGAGAAAACACCTTCATTGAAATATAGTCAGACGCACCCAACAGCCTAACTGGAATTCTGATTTTATACTCAATATCAACAGAAAAAGTAGAGTAGATAAAACCATTGTTGTATTGAACAGTAACAAGTGCCGAAGAAGGCTTCATATTTGAAAACAGACCTGTACTTAGGCTATTAAATTTAGAATTCACCTTTGCTTCAATATCTGCCTCAATATCTGACATTCCGCCAAGCAAATAACGGTATGGCCGAATATCAACATCGTTATAATTTGGAATACTTCCGCCCTCTATATCATCTAGCATAGGATCGGCACAATACGCTGCACCGTCTAAACTCATCTTATTAACAATGGCCTCTACCCGACATTTTTGCATATATGCATTTCCGGCGAATATCATAAGGAATATGACGAGAAACATGACCGGAAAAACTATTGTTGCTTCAACAATGACCATACCGCTGTCATTTCTCATTTTATCTGTAGCCATTTTCTCTCACTTCCATTCATAATCTAATTATTGCCATGTAAACACTTGCGCGACATTTTACTGTCACGCAAGTATCTACATGACAGCCGCAATCAATTGATTGCATTTTGCGCATTGTTCTCGATTGTTCCAAACAAGGAGTTGAGCAAATTTGTGATTGCTCCCCGGAACACGATTGCCAGAAGAACGGCAATTCCGATAAGAACAACGATCGCAACGATGTTGACTTCTCCGTTTTCTTTTGAAAAGAAATCGTGAAACTTCATCGCAGCCTTTGTCGCGAAATAACGAACCATACTCATTATTTTACTTCCTCCTTCCTTGAGAATTATATTTATAATGATCAGACCCCCAAATTCGTAAAAATAGGGATTAGAATCATTATCAATATTCCAACAAACATGATTAGTATTGGAATCAAGAGTTTACTAGCAGCCTTTTCTCCTTGCCTTTTCACATTTTGCTTTTTTGCCGCCCATACTTCTTTGCTCTGTTCCTGAAGCATGAGCGTAAGTTCGCTATTGCCCTTAACCAATCCCTGAACAATTGTAGATGTGAATTTTTTTATCTCAGGTATGATACAGCGTGTACCAAAGTTAAAAAGAGCATCTACCTCCGAAACACCATTATTCATCTCATCGACGGCTTTCTGCATTTCCTTATACAAAGTACTCTCTCCAGTATAGGCAACCTCAACCCAAGCCTCGCGCATAATCATCCCAGCGTTAGTTAGCAGCGCAAGCTTTGATACTACATTTGAGAAATCACTGAGCATTTCCTCAGAACGCTTGAGGATTTTCTTTTCAGTAACAGTCCCAAAATAGTAGTAGGCTACTCCGGCAAACATAATCATAACTAGAGCGGCGGCTAAGCTGTTAGCTAAACCATATAATGGAATTGCCAACACAATAATCGAGAAGGCTAATGTTATTTTTTGAGCATATATCACTCGCAAATAATAGTCTGCATATTTTTCTCCGTATAAGACACTAATTTCTTTACGAAGTTTTCTGTCATGCTTAGATTTGTACTGATAGTGAAGCAATTCGATTACTGCATAACCAATGAAGTAAACCTCTTTAAGTGGAAATTCCTTTTCCTCTAGGCCCCCAAATAAACTGGCATGCTTTAATCCAATCAAATAAAATACAAACCACACAACCAAAAGGAGAAGGCCAATGCCAAAAAGAACGTAATCTGTTACTGATAGCATACTACTCCTCCTTAAACCTTGATATTTAAAATAACTTTGCCGACAGCATACGATATTACAAACATTCCAATAGCTATTGTTGTCGAGATAATACCAGTAAGCGTTGTAAAATTAGCTGCAAAATCTGGACTCATCATTTTGATCATGGCAATCAGTGCAATCGGCATGGCTATCATGATTTTCTGTTCAGTTTTATTTGACGTTACCACGGTTTCAATATCTTCACTGATTTGCATTTTGTCGCTCAAAATCTCATGTGTGCTACGTATCGTTTCCTTGATATTGCCACCTTTTCGATAGCATATTTTAAATACATTGGCAAAACTAACAATATCCTCTATTCCGCTACGAGCGCCAAAATCGGCAAGCAAATCTTCAATGTCGATATTGTTCGCAATTCCAGAAATAATAATTTCCAACTCTTTTAAAATATAGGCGCCCTCATCATATTGAACCTTCAAATCCTCATAAACAGAATGGAAAGAATCTACCACGTTTTTGCCAGCCCCAAGAGATGTATTAAACGCCTCAAGCATATCTCGAAATTGAGAATTAAGTTGCTTTCGTTGCTTGTCGATTATTTGCTTTGTTCGCATCGGCAAAAAAGCAATACCAGCTATCATTCCAACAATTAGAGAAATAGATATATCGAGAACCCATGTTATGGTTGTAGGTTCGCCCAAATCGTTCTTTCCGATGCCGCCGTAGAACAAATAGCCGACAGCCGCTCCAACAACAAACGCTAATAGAAAATACAAAATCTTTTCTATAGGCTTCATATAATACACCTTGTAATTATATGTCGGCACATTTGTTGCTGAAGTGTAGTATTGTGGCTCTGTTACTTTTTTTTCTTTCTTAAAAAGTCCCATCCATATCACCTCAAATTTCAGCTTTTATTCCGGCCAATTTCAGTTTAAAGTCGTTAACCATTTTATTGCCAGTGCGTTTCAGCGACCCGGAAACTTTACTTAATGTGCTGTTTTCATCTTCCTCAAAAACATAGAGAGGATTTAAAATTATTTTTCCATTTTCATAACCAGCAATTTCTGTTATCTCCATTGTTTTTCTCGATTTATCTCTCAATCTCGATAAATGTATTATTATATCTACGGCTGAAGCAATTTGCTGTCTAATCGCCTCCAACGGCAATCCTGCTGCTCCCTGAAGAACCATAGTCTCAAGCCTACTTAACATGTCCTCAGTAGAATTCGCATGCCCGGTAGAAAGAGAGCCATCGTGTCCTGTATTCATTGCCTGAAGCATATCAAGAGCCTCTCCTCCACGAACCTCACCAACCACAATACGTTCAGGTCTCATACGAAGAGACGACTTAATCAAATCACGAATGGTTATTTGTCCGGCACCAGATGCATTTGCATTTCGAGTTTCAAGACTAACAAGATTCTGAACACCAGTAATTTGTAGTTCAGCTGAGTCTTCAATAGTAATTACACGTTCGTCTTTCGGAATGTAGTTAGAAAGAGCGTTTAAAAATGTTGTCTTGCCCGATCCTGTTCCTCCACTGATGAAAATATTGTATTTTGCCTTCACAAGCAATTCCAACTTATCTGCAATTTCTTGGGTAATTGACCCGTATGCGATTAACTTTTCAATAGTCATTGGCGTTTTAGAAAACTTTCTTATTGTCAATGTTGGTCCGCAAAGAGCGATTGGTGGCAAGACAACATTAACACGAGATCCATCAGGCAATCTTGTGTCGCAAATCGGATTTGCTTGATTTACTTCTCTCCCAGCTAATCCAACGATTCTTTGTATTACATCCTCTAAACGACGCTGACTCTCGAACTGTTTATCAAGTTTAAACAGACGTCCATTTTGTTCAATAAACACATTTTCTGGTCCATTAATCATAACCTCAGTGATTGAATCATCGCTTATAATTGAATCTAGCAAGCCAAAGCCGCGAATTGAACTATAAACCTGCTGTACGATCGAAACACGCTGATCAATCGAGCAGTATAGATCTCCTATTTTCTGCGCAACAATTTCCTCGATTTTTTCTTCTAGTTCCGAATCCTCCATTTTGCTTAAAGGGAGATTTTCTGAAACATAGCGTTTTATGTCATTTACAAATTGTTGTTCTTGCTCAAACTCCATATCCAGTCACCCTTAATCAGAATATTTTAGAAAGCATATCCTTCTTTAAAAGCTGCTCTATAACTTGCGCCGTTGTTGCGTGCTCATATCTTGGTGCTCCACCTATGCTTCTTATCCCTATATCACCAATGGATTTTCCTGTTTTATTGCTGAATTTATTGTAAATCAAAGCAATTCTGCTTGTAAGGGGAGAATCGGAGTTCTTTTCAAGAGTCGATAGTGCAGTATAGGCTCTTTCTATTTTGCTGTTGGATATTTCCGATCCATCGCCAACCCACACAATGGCATGTGCCAAGTTGAGCATCTTCCTCGAATCTGCATCTATCGAAAAGTCAGAATCTACGACAATATAATCATACGAACCAGTCAACTTCAATTCCGAAATAAGGCGCATGACTTCATCGCAACTCAATTCCAGCATATCCAATGCAATTTTAGGTTGAGAATAGAAGTATACGCCTTTCGGATCCTGTCTTACACAGCTTTCCAGCTTTAACGCAAGATTTGCCTTTTTACTTTTGAGTGCAAATATAATATCACTCATACTGAACTGGCCTTCTTCTGAAAAGAAGACATCAGATGAACCAAATTTTTCTAAATTAAGATATAAAGTCCTTTTTCCGTTTGTAGCCAGATAAATTGCATATGCGGCAGCGACCGACGATGCACCCACTCCTCCGCTTACTGAGTTAAATGCAACAACCTTTGTGCTCTCATCATCGAGCTTAAGACCTGAAATGCTTCCAGCCTTTTCCGAATAGATGCTCAGGATCTGCTTATAAATCAAATCGACTTTTTGAAATTTACATATTGCTCTTTGTTCATTTACGGTTTCGACATCAGATGAATCTACTAAATAAGCAAATCCACACCGTTTTGGAAGTCTCTTCTGATCGACTTCATAAGCATCAGTAGAAACAAAGACATCAATTCGCACTTCATCCAAGGAGGCGATTGCCTTTTCAATATCAGTGAAAGAATACACTTCAATTTTATCGGAATACTTTGTGTTGAAAACAGAAACAATCCGTTTCAAGTAACTCTGATCTTTTTCTAATATTGCAAGCTTAATTTTCATCGTCGTTCGTCCTTTCCAAGATTTGCTCAACACCTTTTTGAACAATCAGCATAATTGCGTCGGACATTGTCCGATCTCCGAACATCATATAAGTTGCGATTGCTGAAATGCTCATTTTAACATACGGTTCTATTGCACTTTCGTCGCACATCAGTTTTTGTGCAAATTTTGAAGTATAATATTGATACCAGTTTTCCAGTCTCTCTTGTATCTCATATACACCCTTTTGATATCTTGGTGTAGCACACACCTGAGCAAAGAAACGCATAGTCGGCGCCATTTCATCTGCCCGCGAATACAGCCGCTTAATCATATACGCTGGATTCGTGATTTCTTTGACAGCCGGAGCAAGCAGATTATTTACAAGCTGGTTTGCAGCCTCTTCCGCGCACGAGAGAATCGCTTCTTCTTTGTTCTTGAAGTACCGTAATTCCCGCCCCTTGCAGTTTTATTGACCTGCTCAAGTCTCTCACAGAGGTATCCATCAGACCATGAGACACAAATCTATCCAAGCAGATAAAAAGCGCTTCCCTGTCACGATCGGCAATCTCTTCCCTATCTATTGGACTTGTGTTTTTCTTCATTCCTGCACTTTGATTTATCAATCAACCGACTGTTTGATAATTCTCCCCAAAAAACATATACTATTGTTGTCGATTTGATCTATTATAGGGTTGATAGCGTCCTTTGCGTAGAACATTTTATTCTTAACGAAAAAGCGTGAAAATCCGGCACCGACAAGGTTTTTCGGAAAATTTCGACCCCGCTTTGACCCCTAACGAGATTACGTTTTTAGCAGTTCAAGCTGTTCGCGCTTCCGTTCGATGGACGAATGAACATAAGTGTTGAGCGTGATCCCGACATTGGAATGACCGAGCAATTCACTCAAAGACTTCACATCCATCCCGGCTTCAATGCAGCGTGTCGCAAATGTATGTCTTAAAACATGGTAGTTAACCTGCGGGATCCCGCACTGATCCAGAAGACGATGGAATCGGTATTCATACGTCCGTGGAGGAACAAAATCGGAGGATTCCGATATTACATACGCACCAGAGCGCAGTTCTTTCAATGCGGTCAAATACGGAAGAAGCGTTGACGCGATGGGAATATCGCGGACCGACGAGGTCGTCTTGGGCGTGTCTATAATTAACTGCGTAGTTGAATCGCCGGATGCTTCCGTACACCGAACACGAGCCACCGTATGCCGGATCCGGATCACAAAATGCTTGAAATCAATATCTTCCCAGGTGAGTGCACATACCTCACCGATTCGTAGACCAGCATAGAGCGAAATCAAAATTCCAAGGCAAGCTGCATCGCAATTGATCATAAGATAGCTTTCCAGATGGGATTGTTCCTCCTTCGTCAAGATCTGCAATTCCTTGCGTTCAAGCGGCGGTTTATAAATTGTTGATTTTAACGGCGGGCAGTATTCTTCACTCGCTGCAAACTTCATGGCAGATTGTATAATAGATGCCATCGTTCTCACATAAGACGGGGATAGTCCCCCGTCCTTTCCAATCCGCCCGTCTGCAAACTGCCTTTCTAAAAAAGTGTTGATCGTAACGGCATTGATTTGGGACAGCTTCATCGTCCCCAGTTCGGGATCGATGTGCCGCTCAATCAGCATTCTGTACTTGTGCTCTGTTGCCCCCTTTTGCCGAAGTCGATTATACCTGAGCCAAAGCTGCAGGATTTCCGAAAAAGTTTGCTCTTTCGTCTTGTGCTTTGCAGGCATTCCATTTGAATAAGCAGCAAAAAGCTTTTCGGTGACCTCACCCCGTGTTTTCCCATAAACGGAGCGGAACTTTGTACCTCCGTTTTGATACTGACCAATCTTATATCGACCCTCCCAGCGACCATCCGCTCGCTTGTGAATGTTTAAACCCTTTTTAGGCATGATTTATTTCTCCTTTCGATGATTTTTGCAGTTGTACACTGCTGAATATTATAATAAAATATTTCTCGCCAGGATACAACGAAATTCGCGTCGTCATCATGCGCTTGTGGTAGGAAACGAGGGCATATTCAACGTAGCATGGCGTTGCGAACATATCCTCCTCAAAATGGCGAAGCCATATCCGATACCCCTCCTTTGACCACTATAGGGTTTGATATATGATAAAAAACGGGAAAATACTCCGAACAAAGTTCAAGGATCCTTGATTTCCAACAAGAAAATTGTCCTAAAGTACTTGACAAATGCCGTCGTATTATGTTACAATAAGATGAATAATAGCATCAGGCATAGTGTTAAGAATAAAATGTTCTACGCAAGATTTGGGTATGTGTTCTCTTTACAATCTAAAATAAGCTATGGGAGCGGCGAGATTTCGCCGCTTATTTCATTGTCCGAATCGGTCGTTCCTTTATCTGATAAACCCACATGATTTTAATCCGCCTAGCTCAGGAATCTATTATGACGGCAAAAACGTTTTTTACTAAAAAAAAATAAACATGGGCATATAAATACACCCACGTTTATTCATGTGCTTATCCAGCAAAATACAAACAGCGAAAACGCCTTTTTGTACAATGTATTGTTTTACGCCAGTCAAACCCCAAATGCTTTGACCATCATAAGAGCATTATTTATTTGTACAAATAGACTTGACTGTCCAATCTGCGCTTACTCGGCTACATTTCATAGATCTGATGCAGCAAGTCTTTTTTCGGAGCAAATATAAAAGTATTTTTCTTTCATCATTTTATCATTTTCTTCTCTCTTAAATATCACGTCTTTCATGGCATCATCGGTTCAAGTCCGGCAGGACCGAAGAAATCGGGATTTGTTTGCCGGGAAAGGCAAATTCCGAAAGATGCCCTTTTTTATGTACATCCTCGCTGCTTCGCTTATCGTTATTATTATTATTATAATGCATATATGGCTATTTACAGTTAAAAAATATTAAAATGATCAATTGCTCGATTCCCCATTGCTTCGCACCAGCGCAATCTCAATTCCAATGACTCCATACTGTTTTTGCTTTTCAAGCGGATAATAGGCATTCATATCGTCCGGCGAAGCATTTGCGATCTCCAACTCAGAGTACCCGCATTTTTCAAGAGGCAAAGTGTTATATAATTCAGCAAAACTCGGAAAACGATGCAGGGCAATCACGCTGGTCAGTATTCTTCGTTTTCCCTCGGTAAACTCTATTTCATCTCCAACTTTCACTTGCTGACGCTTTTCATCGTATAATCTCAATTCTATCGTTTTAGAACCGTTGGCAATTGATTCAAATGGTTTCGTTTGCAGTTTCATAGTATGTCTCATATTCGTCACTCACTGATCGTGTAATATCTATGATGGAACTTTTTCTCCATTTAGCCCGTTCGGCATCGCCATCTTCACGGATAACGATCAGTTATATCCGCTTCAATTCATAAGAAACGATAGCTTTTTTCTCGGAATGCTCCGCCTTTCATGGCTTCACCGGTTCAAGTCCGGCAGGAACGAAGAAATCGGGATTTGTTTGCCGGGAAAGGCGAATCCCCAAAGATGCCCTAAAAACACTGAAACCCCTTGAAAATCAAGGGGTTTCAGTGTTTTTGCCTTTTCGTAGGGCAATCATGGCTCCCCCTGTTGGGCTCGAACCAACGACATCGTGATTAACAGTCACGCGCTCTACCGACTGAGCTAAGGAGGAA
>CANQOD010000005.1 GCA_947625395.1 uncultured Bacilli bacterium | reverse complement strand
AAGACTACCAAGATACTTGGAAAGCTGGATTGTCGACTTTGTCGATGACTGGGCTGGAACGTATGAGAAAATTTATTCGGTGCGACAACAACTTTCTCATCTTTGTAGTTTTCTTGTATTATTCGTTCTTGTCTTCTTAAGTAAGTAGGTGACTCGATGGACTTAAATTTATTATTTCAAAAAATAAAAAAAGAAATTCTCGTCGATGAGATGCTTTCATTTGATTCCACGGAATGTCAGACTCTTGGCATTGAAGCGTTAGACAACGTTCATGTGACGGGGAAGATTTACAATCATCTCGATGATGAGATTGCCTGTGACTTAAAAGTGACCGGAACAATGCAGTTAAAAGATGCAATTTCTAATGAAATAGTGTCTTATCCATTTTCGTTTGATTTAGTAGAAAATGTAGAAGATTTTATTGAAAAAACACAAAATACCCTTGCATTTAAGCAACTTTTATGGGAAAATATTGTACTAGAAGTTCCCATCCGTTATACAACGGTTAATGATTATGATGCTTATCAAGGGGAAGGATGGCGTCTTACGAGTGAAGAAGATGTACGTAAGGGGAATCATCCATTTCAAGATTTATTCAATGAAGAAAAGGAGTGATGAAAATGATGAAGTTAGATATTCAATTCTTCGCTGTTCCATTCCATCGCGTTTCTAAAACAAGAAAGAGAATGAGAAGAGCCCATAATGCCCTCACAGCAGAAGGAACAACAACTTGTAAAAATTGTGGTGCCCAAATTAAACCACATCGCATATGTCCAAAATGTGGAACTTACAAGGGAAAAACAGTTGTAGAAGAAAAAGCTTAAGGAGTAGATGGTTATCCATCTCTTTTTTTGTATCAAAAGCTTTAGAAAAAACGTATAAAACTGCTTCTTTTCATCCATTTTATAAATGGTGATACAATGGACTATTTGAATGTTTTAGGACGGACGCTTCTTTTTTATACTTTAATCACAGTTGTCTATCGTTTTATGGGAAAACGGGAAGTTGGAGAATTATCCATCATTGATTTGATTGTTTCTATTTTAATTGCTGAAATTGCCGCCATTTCAATTGATAAATATAAAACAAGTATTTTCCTTTCCATTATTCCTATTCTTGCGATTGTGACCATCCAAATTTTAGTTTCCAAAATTTCTCTTAAAAGTACCACTTTACGCAATTTAGTAGATGGCAAACCCTCTTTAATTATTCAACGTGGCAAAGTAAACTTTAAAGAGATGATTAAACAACGATATAACTTAGAAGATTTAATGACCCAATTACGTGCAAGAGAAGTGCGAAGTTTAGAAGAAGTAGACTTTGCTATTTTAGAAACAAGTGGTAAGCTTTCTGTTTTCTTAAAAAAGAATGGAAAAAGTGGGCATTTTCCACTTCCACTTGTTTTAGATGGAGAAATTCAAGAAGATACACTTCGATATTTAAAGAAAAGTAAAAGTTGGTTATTAGAAAATTTAGAGCGAGAACAAGTGAATTTAGAAGATGTTTTCTATGCTTTTTATAAAGAAACTAGAATTTTTATTATTCAAAATAAAGATTGTATCAGTTAACGACAAAATTTGCTTTTGTCTTTTTTTATACTGTAGAGGGTGATGAAGAATGAAACGTTTTTGTCTTTGGTTTGCTATTTTTATCGGACTGGCAGGAGTCCTTTTACTGTCTAAAGTGGATTTTCCACAAAAGAAGCAGATAAAAAAGCAGGAGATAACAGATACATCCTCTTTGTCTAACAAGCCGACGGAAAAAAGAGCTATCTTTTTTTCTTATATAGAACTCAGTCACTATCTTCTTGATAAAAGCGAAGAAGAAGCAAAACAAAATATTCAAATGGTTTTAGACAATATGCAGGAGAACTATTTTAACATGCTCTTACTACAAGTACGTAGTTTTTCTGATGCGATTTATCCATCGAATCTTTTTCCTAGTAGTCGAATGGTGGTTGCCAATGAGGGAGATGCATTTTCCTTTGATATTTTAGCTTATTTTCTTTCAGAAGCGCATCAAAGAGATATTGAAGTGCATGCTTGGGTGAATCCTTATCGAATTCGAAATAGCGTTGATACCGACAACATCAGCAAGAGTAATCCAGCACTTTTGGCACTAGAGGAAGGGTATGCCAAAAGCATCGAAGGCAAGGGCATTTTCTATAATCCTGCTCGGGAGGAAACAAAGCAGTTGATTTTAAATGGCATTCAAGAGCTGATTGACAACTATCCCATTGATGGCATTCATTTTGATGACTATTTTTATCCGGATGCGGCCATTGATGATTTAGAATATCAAGCAGCTCATCAAGAAAACCAAGCCCTTTCTCATGATACATTTCGTCTGAATCAAGTTTCTGATTTGATTCAAAGAGTTTATACACTTGTTAAAACCAACAATGCCCATCTTTTATTTGGCATTTCTCCAGAGGGAAATATCGATAATAATTATACAAGTAATTTTGTCGATACAAAAAGATTGATGAAAGAAAAAGGCTTCATTGACTATATTATGCCCCAAATTTATTTTGGCTTTGAAAACGAAAGAAAGCCTTTTCTTCAAACAGTCACGGAATGGAACAATTTGATTTTAAATGATGATGTACAACTGTTGCCAGCCCTCGCATTTTATAAAGTTGGCAAAGAAGATACCTATGCACTGAAAGGAAAAAATGAATGGATTGACCATGGTGGAGATATCATCAAAAAAGAAGTTTTAGTATCGAGAAATTTAAGTCATTACCAGGGCTTTTCCTTGTTTCGATATGATTCGCTTTTTTCCAGTGATGAAGAGGTTCAAACAGTTGTCAAAGAAGAACGAGAAAATTTAAAAGAAGCTTTACAATCATTTTGAGGAATGCGATAATAAATTTAAGGTGAGCATTGTGAAAAAAAATCAAGGATTTACCATGGTCGAATTACTTGCGACGATTACTATTTTAGGTGTTTTGATGTTGGTGGCAGTTCCAAATGTTTTGTCAATTATTGATAAAAATAAAAAAAGAACCTATGTGGAAGATGCGAAAAAATTACAGATTCAGGCGGAAGCACAATTTCGAAGCAACACCAGTATTGAACGTCCTAAGAATGGATATGCCATTATTATTACCTTACAAAATCTAGATATGACTGAACTTGCGGAAGGACCAGAGGGTGGCACGTATTCAGGGGACCAGTCGTTTGTTGTGATTTCCAATGAGGGTGGCACGTATAAATATTATGTGGCCTTAAGAGAAGAATATAGTGGTGGCGTTGCTGGACTCAACTTGACAGATGTAGACTTGTTAAATGGAGAAAATGCCATTCGTTATGTTGCTTCCAAAGACGAATTAAAGACTTACAATTTAAGCAGTACTCGACTTGAAAAGGGGGGTACGATTCAAGATGTCTATTGAGAGATTTCCAACAAAAGTGAGGCTTTTCCATTGACGAAAAAAATATTTTTTAGTAGAATGGTAATAGAGTATTGAGGAGGAATCAAAATGAGGATATTAAAGAACAGGAAAGGTTTTACTTTAATTGAACTACTTGCTGTTATCGTTATTTTGGCAATCTTATTAACGATGGCGATTCCTGCTATGAATACGGTCATGGAAAATGCCCGAAAGAATACCTATATTACAACAGCCCAAGAATATGCTGAACAAGTACAAATTAATGCTTTGTCCGGTGACTTCGATTTACCTGGTGTTGGTGGAGCGATTGTGGTGGCGACGAAAAACATTGAGTTACAACGTGCTTCTGACAAAAGTACTTTCAGTGCAACATATGATTATGCAAGATGTTATGTCGTCGTGGTCAATGATGGGGAAACTACAGGCGATGGTGAAGTTTTAAGTGATAAATATATTTACTTTGTAGCTATGCGAGATACCAAAGGAAATGGGATGACTTTAAAAGATGAAACCACTTTGGTGCGAAATGATATCAAAAAAGGTGGTATTACCCAAGCAAGTATTTCGAGTATTGATAGTTATTCCGTAGGAGGTTCTATTAGTGCTGCCTCCCTTGGTGGAACATCTCTTTCTAGAGCAAGTTATACCTTTGAATATGTCGATACAATTACATAGAAGATGACAAGAAGAGGCTTTCCTCTTCTTTCTTTTTTTGGTACAATAAAACAGGAGGAGTGATGCACGTGTTAAAAATTGGAAGTCATGTAAATTATACCAGTCAAAAGGGAATTCTTGGCTGTGTAGAAGAAGCCCTTGCAAATGGAGGCAATACCTTTATGTTTTATACAGGTGCACCTCAAAATACAAAGCGAAGTGCCATTTCAACGGCACAAGTAGAACAAGCGAAAGAAATTATGAAAGAAGAGGGGATGCTGCTTTCTGATATCATTGTCCATGCGCCTTATATCATCAACTTAGCCAATCGAAAAGAGGAAGAAAAATGGCTTTTTGCGGTTTCTTTCCTAGAAGAAGAAATCAAACGAGTTCATACATTGGGCTTGACGTATCTTGTTTTACATCCAGGAAGTCATGTTGGAGAGGGGACAAGCGTTGGGATTCAGAACATAATCGATGGCTTAAATCTAGTGTTTGAGAGAACAAAACATCTTCCTGTGGTCATTTTGTTAGAAACGATGGCCGGCAAGGGCACCGAAATTGGCAAGACAATTGAGGAGTTAAAGGAAATAATTACTGGTGTGGAAGCACAAGATAGAATTGGCGTTTGCTTAGATACTTGCCACCTACATGATAGTGGCTATGATTTAGAAGATTTTGATGCTTTTTTAAAGCAATTTACAACGTTGCTTCCGCTTTCGTTGATTCATTGTGTGCATATCAATGATTCTAAAAATCCACGAGGCAGTGCGAAAGATCGACATGAGAATTTTGGTTTTGGGACGATTGGTTTTTCTACCCTGATAAATATTGTCTATCATCCTGCTTTGGAACAAATTCCTAAAATATTAGAAACACCTTATATCAATCATACTTATGCACCTTATCAAAAAGAGATTGCGATGATTCGAGAAAAACAGTTTCATCCGGATTTATTCGATGAAGAAAAGGCAATGGAATGATTGCCTTTTATAAATAAGTTTGACAAGCTTGCCGATAGAGTCGAAGTGCTTCTTCATAAGTTTGCGAAGAAACGCTTTTTTGAAGTTCCTTGAAACAGGCTGTTTCTTGTTGATAGAGTTCTTGCCAGTGTGCTTTTAAAAACTGGGTGATTTTTTTTGCTTCTTCTTCACTTAAAGAAGAACCATGTTCTTTCGCATATTGCATGACATGTTCTTTTTCAAGATGGACAATCGAAGAAGCAATCCATTTTTCTAACATATTCCACCTCTTTTAAAATTCTATGAAATAACTTTTCATTTATGTGATAAACTAATAATGAAAGAAGGACTGCTGATGAAAAAGAGAAGACTAAATCAAACAAAGCCAAAGAAGCCGGTAACGAATAAAACGTATCGGAACCGTTTTTTATGCATGGGGATTGTTTTTCTCTTTTTCTTTATGGTGATTCTGACAAGACTTTATCTAGTCATGATTCGAAGCGAAAAGAAATATGAAGAAGAACTGACTTTATTGACGACGACAACAGTGGAGGGAAGTAGTGCTCCAAGAGGACGTATTTTTGACCGTCATGGACGAATCATTGTCGATAATAAAGCTTCGAAAGTGATTGAATATCAAAAAAGCAAAGCAACAACCAAAGAAGAAGAACTTGCTTTGGCTTTAGAAGTTTCAAAACATTTAGAGCTTCCTTATGAAAAGTTAAAAGAACGGAATTTAAGAGAATACTATTTAGCAAAATTAGGAAAGGAAGCAGACAAATACATTAAAAAAAGCGAGTGGGAAAAGTTAGAAGCTAGAAAACTGACCAATAAAGAAATTGAAGAACTCAAATTAGAACGTATTCCTGAAGAAGAATTAAAGGTACTTTCTGAGGAGGAAAAGCATGCGGCTTATTTGTATTATTTAATGAACCAAGGCTATTCTTATGAAGAGAAAACAATCAAAGCAGAAAATGTTCGAGAAGAAGAGTATGCTTATATTGCAGAACATGTAAAGGAGTTAAAGGGCTTTAATACTAAGTTGGATTGGGAAAGAGTTTATCCTTATGGGGATACTTTTAAAACAATTTTGGGCACTGTTTCTAGTGCCACGCAAGGAATTCCTCTTGAAGAAAAGCAAGCTTATTTAGATGCTGGTTATGCTTTGAATGACCGTGTTGGACTGAGTTATTTAGAGAAGCAATATGAGTCTTATTTAAAAGGAACGAAAGAAATTTATGAGGTGCGCAATAGTCATGAACTTGCTTTGGTCAAAGAAGGGGCAAGAGGCAATGACCTTGTCTTAACCATTGATATTGAACTGCAAAGACAAATTGAACAGATTGTGAGTGAGGAAGTAGTGGCCACCAAAGGAGAAGCCAATACGGAATATTACAATCGTAGTTTTGTGGTCATTCAAGATCCAAACAATGGAGAAATTTTGGCCATGACAGGGAAGCAGGTCTATCAACAGAATGGGCAATATAAAGTGCGGGATGTAACGACGGGTATTTTAACATCACCGATGACGGTTGGTTCAGTTGTAAAAGGGGCTTCTATGTTAACAGCTTATCAAGCAGGTGCGATTACTCCTGGGGAATATCAAGTGGATGAATGTATTAAGATTGCTGGTACCAAAGAAAAATGTTCTTGGCAAACACTTGGAACCATCAACGATATGGATGCTCTTGCTTTATCGAGCAATGTCTATCAATTTAAAGCAGCCATGAAAGTTGCTGGGGCAACGTACCAATATGGTGCGCCATTTGTGCTGCGAAACAATGCTTTTGAAACTTATCATCATATTTTTCATGCGTTTGGTTTAGGGGTAAAGACAGAAATTGATTTGCCAGTCGAATCCCTTGGTTATATCGGAACCGTAGAAAAGCCTGGTCTTCTTTTGGACTATGTGATGGGACAGTATGATACGTATACGCCGATTCAGCTTTCACAATATATTAGTACTTTAGCGAATAGTGGGACAAGATATGCACCTCATTTATTGAAAGAAGTCCATGCTTCTAGTGAAACGAATGAACTTGGAGAGGTCATTTATACTTATGAACCTCGTGTTTTAAATCATGTTGAGGCCAATCCCCAATATATTGCTCGTGTTCGAGAAGGCTTTCATGCCGTCATGCATTATAGTTATGGGTTGGGGCGTGACTATATCAATAATCTATATGACCCTTCTGGTAAAACGGGAACGAGTCAAAGTTTTAAAGATAACACTGGCGATGGAGTGATTGATACTGCGACTGTTTCAACTGCCTTTATTGGTTATGCTCCAACAAATAATCCAAAAGTCAGTTTTACAGTAACTTCGCCGGATTCTTCTCGTGAAGATGGGGTGAGTGCCGCAAGTTCTTATGTATCTAAGCGCATCGCAAGACGGGTGAGTGATTTGTATTTTGCCATTTATCCATAATCTTTGTCTGTTGGTATAATTTTCTCTTTGTTTCATAAAATATGTTAGGTGAGTTGCATGAAAAAGAAAATCATAGAAGTTCTTTTTGTCAGTTTGCTTGTGGTGTTTAGTTTCTTTTATACCAATGAAGCAGTGAAATTGGTTCAAAGTACGGACCCCATTATGAAAGAAATTAAAAAAGTAAGTGCTGAGAAAAAAGAAGCAGCCATTTCAGCAACCATCAATGAAAATTCGATGGTTCCAGGATACAATGGAAAACAAGTGAATGAAGAACAAAGCTTTAAAAAGATGAAACAGTATGGGGGATATAATGAGAGTTTGTTGGTCTTTGAAGAAATTGCGCCAACTGTGTCGATGGACGAATACTATGATAAATATATTGCGAGTGGCAATACGTTAAAGGAAAAGATTGCTTTGGTTTTTGAAGTGAAGAATCAGGACGATGTTTCAAAAATTTTGTCCACGCTCAATCAAAATAATGCGCGCGCAACGTTCTTTGTTGATGGAAAATGGTTAGAAGAGCACACGAATCAAGTTTTAGAAATGCTTCAAAATGACCATGAAGTAGAAGTTTTGAGTTACAACAATCAATATGATGCGATTCTTTTTCAGAATACCTTGGATGTTTTAAGTTCTATTTCGAATGTCCGCCCGTTATATTGTCTTGCGAAATATGATAATAAAGAAGTCATGGACCTTTGTGCGAGTAAGAAAATGCATACGATTATTCCTACGTTGCAAGTGACAACCCATCCATATATTGCTGTTAAGAATAAGATTGAAAAGGGTGCCATTGTCAGTTTTGAAGTATCTAAGGAAACAGAAGAAGAAATGGGAGTTATTACGAATTATTTAAAAAGTAAGGGTTATGTCATGGACCGCTTAGATGCGCTTCTTGATGAAGCACGGGATGAAAAGTAAGAAAAACAGAAAACAATCCACTTTTTCTTGCTATTTGTTCAATCCTTTGGTATCATATTAGCAACCGATGAGGAATCGGGGGTGAAGCGCAATACCATGTCATTTATTTTTGTGGGATATGGCAACACTGCTCTTCGGGGCAACCGGTTATCCGGGTTCACGCTGACTCCTAATAGGAGCAGACAGACGCATGAAAATGTCAGGAATGGCAACCCTGTGCAAAAGTCTTGTTTGAACAGATAGAGAAAGCGATTGGATGATTCTGATTGCTTTTTCATTTCCAATAAAAACAAAAGCGAAGAAAGAAGACTGCAATCCATAAGTAACTACAGGCTTTCAATCCATTGATTCTATTTGTCTTTTCCAAAAATTTTGCTACTTGACAGAATGCTAAAAATCTCTTATGATAAGCGTAACACATAGAGAAATGCTGTGATATTGAATATGATTTTTAAAAAAGGTTTTCAAGAGACTACATGCTGGTGGGATATGTAGAAATACTTTTAAAAATTACTCTCAATGGATGCAGGGATATCAAAAGTATCTCCGGATGGTCGACATTCGTTATAAAAAAGCAAGTAAAACCAAAGGATGGTACCGTGTGAAGAAAAGAAAAGCACTCCTATTTTAATAGGAGTTTTTTAATGGAGGAGAAAGAAATGCAAATGAGTGAAGACAAAATCATAAAAAACAGAAAAACAGAAAGAAAGTATCAAATCATGAAAAGAAAGTTAGAAGAAGAATTGGATGAATTTTCGACACAAGAATTGATTCAACGACTTGAAAGAGAAGAAAATGAGGACTTACGTACTGTGATGAGCGAGGTTTTAGCTCAAAAATTAATCACAGGACAAAGAGTTTATGATACGTTAGTTTTAAAACAAGCAATTGCCCAACTTTCCTTAGAAGGACTTTATGCCCTTTCGACTCAACAGGAAGAAATTTATCTCTCTTATTTGGCGAGTGCTCAAATGGATAAGATATTAGAAGAAACTTTTGAAAATATGCATTGGCAAAAAGAAGGGGAAGAAGCAGTTTCTACAACGCAAAAGGGAACACTCCCTACACAAAAAGTGGTGCCTATTCGTGCCTTTATTCAAGAACATGTTGTCGATGAACCTTATTATTTAAGTTCTTTATTAAAAGGAAAGGTCACGCATACTTCTTTAATGGGCAATGCTTCTTTTTATCAATTACCACTTCATCCAGTGACATCTATGAACCAAAACTTAATTGAAGCTTATCAAGATTATCTTGTCAATGTCAAAGATGAAGCAGGGAAAACACAATTGTATTTTAATTTAGATGATTATTTACAAGGTTATCTATGTCCAAAAACAGATGAAAGTATGCAATATGGCGATTTAGAAGAAGAGGAAATTGCTTTAGTTGCTCATCCAAATCGAGGCAACTATAAAAAAGTCAAAAGAATGTTTAGCCGTAAGGGAAACTATTTAAAAGGAGGTTGTAAAAGATGATGCATATCAAAGAAGATGCTCGTTTAAATCCACTCAATCATAGTTGTGCTCATTTATTAGCGCAGGCAGTCAAACATTTATATCCACATGCGAAGTTTTGGGTTGGACCTGTGATTGATAGTGGCTTCTATTATGATATTGATTTAGGTGACGACGTCATTAAAGAAGAAGATTTAGAAAAAATTGAAAAAGAAATGAAGAAAATTGCCAAGGACGGTAAAAAAATCATTCGCAAAGTATTGACAAGAGAAGAAGCCCTTGCCATGTTTCAAAATGATCCTTATAAGATTGATTTAATTCAAAATATGGAAGCAGATACAGAAATCACTTGCTATAGTCAAGGGGATTTTACGGACCTTTGCCGAGGGCCTCATGTAGAAAGTGTGAAAGAATTAAAGTATTTTAAACTCTTGAAAGTGTCAGGTGCTTATTTTAAAGGCGATTCTAAAAATAAAATGTTACAACGTGTTTATGGCATTTGCTTTGACCGTGAAGAAGATTTAAAAGAATACTTAAATTTCTTAGAAGAAGCGAAGAAAAGGGACCATAAAAAGCTAGGAAAAGAGCTTGAACTTTTCATGTTAAGTGAATATGGTCCTGGTTTTCCATTCTTCTTGCCTAAGGGAATGATTCTTCGGAATCTATTAGAAAATTTTTGGTATGAGGAACATACAAAAGAGGGGTATGAATTTATCAAAACACCGATTATGCTTTCTCGTGAACTTTGGGAAGTTTCAGGACATTGGGAAAATTATCGAGAAAATATGTATACCTCTGAAATTGATGAAAAAACGTTTGCGATTAAGCCAATGAATTGTCCTGGTGGCATGCTTGTTTATAAAAATAAGTTACATTCTTACAAAGATTTACCAATTCGTTGTGGGGAATTAGGACAAGTGCATCGTCATGAAGCGAGTGGGGCTTTGAATGGGTTATTTCGTGTACGTACTTTTACGCAAGATGATGCGCATATCTTTATGAGAGAAGATCAAGTGGAAGAAGAAGTGATGCATCTCATTGCTTTTATTGATAGAATCTACAAGCTTTTTGGATTGACTTATGAAATTGAACTTTCGACTCGTCCTGAAGAAAAATATATTGGGACGATTGCATCTTGGAATCGTTCAGAGCAAATTTTACAGGAAGCGTGTCACAAAGCTGGGCATGATTGTAAAATCAATCCTGGAGATGGCGCTTTCTATGGACCTAAACTGGATTTCCATATCAAAGATTCTTTAGGTCGTGTTTGGCAATGTGGTACGATTCAACTCGATAATAATTTACCAGAGAGATTTGATTTGACTTATATTGACCAAAATGGCGAAAAACAGCGACCTATTATGTTACACCGGGTTATCTTTGGTTCTATTGAGCGCTTTATTGGAATTTTAATTGAACATTTTGGGGGTGCATTTCCTGTTTGGTTAGCGCCAGTGCAAGTGGTAGTTGTACCGGTATCTAGTGAACATCACCTAGATTATGCGAAAGAAGTTTATGAAGCTTTGAAACAAGCAGGAATCAGGGTCGAATTAGATGACCGAAATGAAAAGCTGGGCTATCGTTTAAGAGAAGCACAGACGAAAAAAATACCTTATACATTGATTTTAGGCAATCAAGAACAAGAAAAGCAAACGGTCAATATTAGACGTCATGGAAACGAAGAAAAGGAAGAAATCGCCCTGACTCAATTTATTGAACTGGTGCAAGAAAAGGTCAATACGAAAACATTAGAGTATTAAAAAAAGACACATGGATGGATGCCTTTGTGGACATCAGGAAATGGGTCTTTCTTTTTCTTTTTTATACTTTTGAAGTGCTGGGCGAATGATATTTGCATCTATTGCGTCCTTTCCGGCATTGACACAAAGCGTTGTTAATAGCTCGACTTCTTTGATGCTGAGTCCACTTTGCTGTGCCACTTCTTGACTGGTATGAATTTGATAATCAGCATATCCCAATCGAAGAGAAAGGGCTGCTTTTTGCTGCTCGTTACAAAGGGCAATGAAATTTTTAAAGTAAGATTCATTGAGATGGAAATGGGCAACTTTCATAGAAGGTGTTTTTTCTTCTTTTGGAATCGCTTGATAATTCCAATAAATGTAGTAATCATTCATGACTTTAGGATGGTTTAATTGAAAAGTTTGTTGTATGGTTTGATTTTGTAACTTTTCAATGATTTTGACTGTATTGAGTTGCAGTGCAGAAGGTGGTGTTTTCGTTTGTTGAGCCTCTTGAAGACTTTCTTTTAAAAGATGAACTTCTCTGCCAGATAAATGAGAGATAGCATCTGCCTTCCGGTTTTCTTTCGTTTTGAAAGTATGTATTCTTTGAAGTTGTCTTGTTACATAGTATTCATCAAAATGAAGCACATCATTTGAAATCATTTCTGCGACTTCTTGATTGTTTCGATATTTTGTTCTGCCAAATTCTTCAGGGGCTTTTCTTTTCTCTAAAATAGTTTGTTGCATTTTCGATAATGTTTTGGAATTGATGCTATCTAGATAAAACTGCCACAACAGGTCGAAATTTTCTATTTCATTTTGCACAGCTTGATGGTAAGATTCATTTTGTAAAGAATTTTTAATATTTTTCATATTGAAAGAAACTGTGGCAATAGTACACTCTAATTTTTTTCCGATTTCTGTTTGAGAAGGCAAAAATCCATGTTCATCTTGTTGTAATAGCACTTTTAAAAGTTTTAAATCTTTTTCCGTAGGTGTTTGATGTCTTTGTCTTCGTATATTGACACGTTGAATATAAGTAAAGTTATAATGAGGTTGTTCTTCTTGAAACTTTTTCTTTTCTTCCGGATTTTTTTGAAAGAAAAGTTGAATGGATGCGAGGGCCTTTTCTACAAAGACTTCATCGAAATGAAGAACATCTGTTGAGATAAGCGTGGCAATTTCTTGTGGAGTTCGTTCTACAATTTGTTCATTTTCATCTTGATAATAAAGGGCATTTAAAATCTTTTTTTGAATGGGCTTCAAGGTAGAATAACCATGATTTTCACGATAGAATGTCCATAAAGTTTTAAAATGAGGGATTTGTTCTTCCATTTTTGCTAAGTATGCTTCGTCTTGTAATTTCTCCGCAATTTGTTTGAAATATTTTGAACTGTTTCCACGATGAAGATGCAGTTCTTTTCCAGCTTCCAAGAGGGATTTAAAGGAACCATGTTCATCCTGTTTTAATAAGATTGTTAAAAATGCACAATCAAATTCTTCTCTTTGTTTGGTTTGTGGTTCTACCTTTTGTATCTTTTGTTTTTCTGTTTTTTCCTGGTGGTAAGACGGAGATTCGATTTTTCTTTTTTCTTTGACTTGATAGAAAGGAATGGCTGGATACTTTTGTTGAAAGAACTGGCTGATTTCTTTGTTTTTCAGAAGTAGAAAATAAATTTTATGACATTCTTTTTGGACATAATTTTCAGAAAAGTGCAATCCATTTTTAGAAAGTAATTGTGCAATTTGTTGGTTGGTTCTTCTTTCGAATGTTCCTTGTGCATTTTCAACAAATAATAAATTGATGATTTCTAGTTTCTTTTGATTTTGCGTATGGTCTATGTAGTCTTGCCATAACACATCAAAGTTTTGAATCTCTTGCGTTAATTTTTCATGATATTCTGGTTGATTGAGAAGCATAGAGATGCGATTGAAATAATGACCAACAGTGATAGCTGATAGATGATATTGTTCTGCTAACTGGCTTTTATGTGGATAATAGCCATCTTCGTCTTGACAAAGTGCAGTTTTTAAAAGAGGTAAAATCTTCTGTTCAAAAGGGTCATTTTTCCTTAGTTTCTTCTTTTTATCATTAGAATCAATGGAAACAATTTCCATTTCCTTTTGTAAAGCAAGTATTTCTTCCTGTAAAGCGGGTTGATGTCTTTTTTTGCTACGAATGTTGTTAATTTGTTTTCTGACAAACTCTTCTGTATAAGGAATCGGAAACTTTTCTGATAAGAGTGCCGCAATTTTTTTGTATGTCCTCGTATAGACTTTGCCATTTTGGTCTTGATAGTGTTGAAGTTTGATAATTTCTGTTTGTATCTTAGAAAAAGAATTTACCGTTCTACTGTCAAGAAAGTCGGCCCATAAAGCATCAAACATAGGAATCATGGCGACCATTCTTTGATGAAATGACTCATTGGTTTCAAGAAGCTGTTTACATTGCGCTAGTCGTGCTTGAATTGTTTTTGTGGATACATGAAAATTTTTCGCACAAGCAATAGAGGATGCGTAATGTCCATCCACAGAACGATTTAATTGCCATTTTAAAAAATCATATAATTTGGCCTCTTTTTTCTCTTGTTCTTCTTGTTTGACTAAGATGATTTCTTGTTTTGATGGGCTCTTTTTTTCTTCTTTTTCCTGTTTTTGTTTTGTTTTTTGGACGCTTTTTTCTTTTGAAGTAGGATGAGCTGTGGTGGAAATAATTCCTTTTTTTCGTATGGCATAGATTTCTTTACAGTTTGGATATTCACTAAAAAAGTTCTTTTTCACGTCTTCATACTTTTCTAGTTTTTTAAAGGCAGATTGTAAAAGAAATTGGACGGTACTTACTGTCTTCTTTTCTTGCTTGGCAATCTCTTCGATGTCTTTACATAAATCATCCTCAATTCCTAAATAGAGTTTTAACAGTTTGATTTCATTCTCATTTAAAACGGTTTTATTTTGGGCTGCTTGATACAAGCCTCGTTGCTGATTTCTCTTGTCTTTTTCAAGGACATGAAAATTAGGAAAGCCTTGTGTAAGAGCCGTTGGATTCCACTTTTTAAGTTCAGCCAATTCATCTGCTAGGAAAACGGTTTTATAAGTCCCTAATATATCGATGATTTCCATTCTGTTTAAGTAGGTATTTTCAAAAGGAATTAAAAGGCATGATAGATAACGCAACATGTCATTGGAAAGGGAAATATTCTTTTTCGCTTTATATTCTTCAGTTGTATTCTGTAGCGTTTTATAAATATTTTTTGAAAAATAAGAAGCGAACAGTGCAGGTGTTTCTTCTTGATAAGACGCTAAGCAATCCTGAAAACAGTCGGTGATGACTTGTTGCACATGAGGAAGAAACGAATAAGAATGAAGCGTTTTTTTCATGGGTTTCATGATTTGCTTTAAAAACTCGTTTTGTTCTTCTTTTGTGCCATTTCGAATTGCTTTGATTTGTTCAATATCTCTTTGCATAAAAAACACCTCTTGTCGCCTTTCTATTATAAAGTGTTTTCAAAGCCTTGGCAAGAAGTTTATCTTTTCATTTATTGGTTTCTATGATATACTACAGGCGAGGTGGGGAAGATGAATACCATAAAGTTAGAAAGATACAATAAAGAATTTGTGCGTGCAATCAGTGAAATTTTGATGGAAGAAATCAAAGATGAAGAGATTCATTTTGTAACGATTACGGATGTAGAGATTACAAATGATTTGAGCTATGCGAAAGTTTATTTTACTGTGCTTGACCAAACAAAAATTGATTCAACATTAGAAGCTTTAAATGGCGCTTCATCTTTTATTCGAGGAAAGCTGAGTGAAATGGTAGAAATTAGACATACCCCGGAATTGAAATTTGTTTATGATACTTCCATTGCATATGGAAAAAGAATTGAAGAAGTCATTGAAAAATTACATGAGGAAAAAAAGTAAGAAGCAGATGGCCTGTTTTTTATTTTTCTTTTAAAAAGAGAGATGATAAGATGAATCAAGTGATTATAATGAATAAAGAGAAGGGAATGACATCAAGAGATGTTGTTAATCTTGCTTCTCAAAAATTAGGCATTCGAAAGATTGGCCATACAGGAACTTTGGACCCCTTAGCAACAGGTGTTTTAGTCCTTTTAACAGGCCAATATACGAAATTAAATGATTTTTTTATGGCCACCCAAAAAGAATATGTTGCGACAGTTGAAATGGGATATCTAACAGATACATTAGATATTGAGGGAAAAATCATTCAAAGAGAAGATACTGTGCCCACCAAAGAAGAACTTGAAACCGTATTTGCGACTTTTCCAAGAGATTATCAGCAAGAAGTTCCTCTTTATTCTGCAGTGAAAGTGAAAGGAAAGAAACTCTATCAATATGCAAGAAGACAAGAACCAGTTGAACTTCCAAAAAAAGAAGTCCATCTTTATCATTTAGAATTATTAGATGTTCAAGAACGACAGTTTACATTTAAAGCTCTTGTATCCAAAGGAACGTATATCCGAAGTCTTATTCGTGATTTAGGACTTGCTTGTCATCATTTGTTTACAATGAGTGCACTGACAAGAACCAAGCAAGGTGCCTTTTGTTTGGAAGATGCGATTCGACTTGAAGAATTAACGCAAGCATATCAAGGCCCTCGCTTAGAAGAAGTCTTAGGACTTCCTACAGAAATTGTAGATGATAAAACTGCTCAAATGATTCTTCATGGAAGAAAGCTTGAAAATCGTCGTGGATATCATCAAGTTTTATTTTTAAATCAACAAAAAGAACCTTTAGCTATCTATCGCCAAGAGAATGACTTATTACGCGTAGAGAAGATGATTGGAAGTGAGAAAAAGTGAAATTATTGGTCCAAACAAATCAAGAGAATCTTGGAACTTATATCGTCCATGGGGCAGATGGCTTTTTATTACCACTTGCTCATTTTTCAGCAGATTACGACGGGAGTTATTCTCTTGATGCGATTTTAAACTTGAGAAAACAATATCCAAAAACACGTTTGTTTGTGGTCATGAATGAAATGCTTTTGAATCGAGATTTAAAGGAAGTAGAAGCTATTTTAAAAACGTTAGATGTGCACCAAATCGATGGTATTCTTTTCTATGATTGGGCGATTTACCGCCTACATCAAAAGAATCACTGTCAAGTGCCCCTCTTTTTCCATCAAACACATATGTTGACGAATCGAATGAGTGTAGAGTTTTTAAAAGAAAAGGGAATCACGGGTGGGGTGCTGGCCAATGAAATTACGCTTTCTGAAGTAGAAGCCATCACCAAGACTTCCTTTCAATTCTTTCAACTCTTGATTGGCTATCCACCTGCTGGCTATTCACGAAGAAAATTACTATCCAATTTTTATAAAAGTCTAGGAAAAGAAAAGAAAAAAGACCTGTTGGTGCATGAAGACTCTACGCAAATGCCATTTTTTCTTCATGAAACTGAAAAAGGAACGAGTCTTCTTTATGGAAAGAGATTGAATGCTACTTATTTTTATGAAGCACTAGAACAATGCAATATCACTTACGGGATTATCAAACAAGAAGATTTAGAGGAAAAGACGGTTCTACAAATTTTAGATATTTATAAAAAGGAAAAAGAAAATGCCATTCGAACTGAAAAGATAGGTAATTTATTAGGAAGAAATACAGGCTTTTTTGCTCGTAAGACGGTATTTAAGGTCAAAAAATAAAAGAAAGGAGGGTTCCTATGAAAGTAGAATTACTTGCTCCTGCTGGAGATTTGGAACGCTTAAAAGTCAATTTGCTTTATGGCGCAGATGCTGTTTATGTTGGCGGGGAACGTTTCAGTTTAAGAGCCAATGCCACCAATTTTACGGATGAAGAATTAAAAGAGGGGTGTGCATTTGCTCATCGCTTAGGAAAAAAAGTTTATTTAACAGCCAACATTGTTTTTCATGATGAAGACCGAATCGAGATGGAACAATATATTGCCAAGGTGGTCTCTTGTGGCATTGATGCGATGATTGTCAGTGATTTATATTTGATTGACTATCTTCACAAGCACTATCCTCAAATCGAGATTCATGTTAGTACGCAAAATTCGATTACCAATCAAGAAGAAACTTTATTTTATAAAGAATTAGGAGCTTCTCGAATTGTGTTAGCAAGAGAGCTTTCTCTGCAAGAAATTGAAGAAATAATTCAAGCAACGCATCTAGAGGTAGAAGTTTTTATCCATGGCGCAATGTGTACTTGCTATAGTGGTCGCTGTGCCTTATCTAGCTATGTAACCAATCGTGACCCCAATCGAGGCGGCTGTAGTCAAGTATGTCGTTTTTCCTTTGAAGCTTTAGAAAAACAGAAATTTACTATGGCAACAAAAGATTTGAATCTGTCCACTTCTATTCAAGAGCTGATTCGCATTGGCGTAAAAAGTTTTAAAGTAGAAGGTCGTATGCGGTCCTTATATTATCTAGCAACTGTCATTGGAACTTATCGCAAAATCATCGATGCTTTTACATTTGGAACGTTAGATAAGGCCTTAGAACAAAAAGCGCAGGAAGTCTTAGCACGTGTTTCTAATCGAGAGAGTACGACACAATATTTATTTCATGAAGCAGACGAAAAGGACCAATATTATACAGGAAGACAAGAAATCTCGAATCAAGAATATTTAGGGCAAGTCATTGATTATAATCAAGCACAAAAAAGGGTCATCCTCAAGGAACGAAATTATTTTAAACGAGGTGACCAAGTCGAGTTATTTACACCATCAGGGGATGTTTATCCGTTTGAAATTCAAGAGATTTATGATGAAAAGGGAAATCAATTAGAAGTAGCACGGCATCCTGAACAAGTTCTTGCTCTTCCGTTTCCAATTCCTGTTCCTGCGTATTCGATGATTCGAAAAGTGACGCCCTCCCATTTTACAAATGATACAAAAAAGATTAAAATAGAAACGAGAAAAGAGGATACGGTGTAATGAAGTACTTAGAAGAAGCAAGAAAAAATTTCTTAAAAAAGGAAGAAAACTTAAGTCCCTATGCTAGAAAAAGTTTAGAGGCGGTTCGCTGTGTGGAGGAACAAGAAGATTTTCGAACACCTTTCTTTCATGATATTGACCGCATTATTTATGATTTGGCTTATACGCGTTATGCAGATAAGACGCAGGTGTTTACAACTCCTGGTAATGACCATATTAGTCATCGTATGACACATGTGCAGTTGGTTTCTAAAATTGCGCGAACCATTGGCCGCTGTTTATCTTT
>CANQOD010000004.1 GCA_947625395.1 uncultured Bacilli bacterium | reverse complement strand
TTCCTTTACGTACTAATTGAGTAATTGTAGGCATATAATATATAGCTCCTTTCTTTACACATATCCAGGTGTATCATATTAACTTTTAAATAAAATTTTGCGAATTTTCGCAAAACTCATTCAATCAGCAAACATAATATATCATTATCTTATGCAAATGTCAAACAAAAATGTATTTCTCTTCATTTTTTTGAGATTTTTGTGGATTTGCTTGGGGGTTTTCTGTATCTTGGCACTGGTTTTTGCGGATGTGCTTCGTGCTTTTTGTAGTTTTGTACTGATTTGGGCACTGGAAGATGAATGTGCAACGTCTCAAAGAAATTTTCATCTTCATTCTAAGAAAACGAGCAAGCATTCAAACAAAGCAAACAGAGCTTTTTCAAAACAATTGGGAAATCTCGGAAAAATTGACATCCTATATTGGATATCTATCTTTTATACCCCTGCCCTATATGTTATAAAAAAGAACTTCTTGAAAATGAGGTTCTTTCTTCTTTCCTGTATCGTCTTTTTAATGATGAAGTCTTTCTTCACTCTCGGCTTGATTTTCTTGAATCGTATGATTAAAATTGATGGATACAATCGTAATAACAAGAATAAACGCTAATAACGCACAGACAAGGCCAATCATTAAACCTAGACTCCAACCACGATTATTTAATTTTATCATAAAATCACCTGTTTCCTATTATAACACTTCTATTTCTTCCTGTGCACTCCTTTTTTGTTGATGAAACAAACGATAAATTTCATACCAACTATAAACTCTCGTAATATTTTCTCCATGAATATCTTGGTTATAAGGTGCATCAAAACAGATTACTTGTAAGTGTTCACTCAATTTTTTAATGTTTGTCTTTTTATCTTCAATCATGACATCCAACTGATGTGTAAGACACTTTTCACATTTATTACTCGAACCTGTAATAATCTCATCATACTCGATATTGTTCTTAGCTAACCATTCTTGGATATAAAAATCAATGGTCCCCTCATATTGATTGGTTAGATATTGATTATCTCTAGCGGTTAAAATGACAATTGTATGTCCCTCTTTGCGTAATTTGTGTAAGACTTCACTCGCAAATGGACGTGGTTCAATCGCAATTAATAAATCAAAAATATACCGTTGCCAAAAACGAACATTTTCTTCTCGACTGAGAAAAAATTCTTGTTCCATGTAATATTCTTGTGGCTGAAATCCTTTCTCAATTCCCTCATCGATACAAAATTTCATTCCATAGTTATAATGCCACTCAGCAATATTATTTAAAACGCCATCTATATCCACACCAATTCGCATGATACCCCTATCCTTTCTAGTATTCATTTTAACAAATTATTCCTAGAATGGAAAGAAAAATCAGATGAAGCAGAAAAGTTTGACAGCCACATTCTTTTCAATCGTGCTTCTATTTTGCACTTTTTTCTCGAATTTGCTTCACATATTGAATGCTTTGTTCAACATCTTCTACAGAACAATGGGCATTTCGAGCTAAAATGGATGGAACCCGTGCCCCTAATAAATCATAGCGGCTTTCATAAATAACACGGCTCATTGTTTCTAACATTTCCAAAGGATTGGTGGCAGATGCAAAGTTTTGATGAAAGATTTCTCCAGCAATTTGAATTCTTTCTTGGGGCTCTTTGGCAAGTAAAAAAGGCTCTTCTTGTCGTTCGACTTGTCCTAAAGGTTTTAGATTTGAAAGTAAGACATCCAAATCATTTGAAATTGGCAAGCCATTAGGACTTAGATGCGAGAATGCATATTTTTCTCCTAATGAAATATTGCATTCCACCAAAACAGACAACATTGCTTGCATTTTTATTTTCGTTTCCTCTAAACTAAAATCCGGCAATTCTTGGTAAAAAAGTTGATAAATCTCACACAATGCTTTTCCATCTTCTTCCAAGGTGACAGGATAGGCTCTTTTTAAATTTCTAATTTCTTTCATGCTTTCTTGTATCAAGCTTAATGAGTTTTTATAAAATGGATATTCTACAATTTGTCCATCACTATCAGATAACGTAAATTGGACTTGATTGTTTTTAGAATATTGGACTTGATAAACGACCTTTAAATCTTTTTTGCTTTTTCCTAAAACTTCCTTACATTGATAAAAAATCAAATCATTATTCACGTAAGTAACTCCAACCTTTTGTGTTTCTGATTGCACATCTACCTGTAAAAATCGTTCATGATAATCATGAAAAATCGTACGGACCCACGAAACATCTTCAGGCAAATTTAGATAGCTTTCTTTTTGGGCAAAACATCGTTCTAATAACTGATTGCTTCTTTCTTGAGAAAAAGTTTCTTGGGCTGCTTCTCCTTTTAATTCAATGGATATTTGTTGTTGCTCGTTTTCATAAGTTTTTTTATAATTTCTTTCTACACTCATAGACTACTCCCCTTTTTCATCATACCATATTTTCAGCACGATGCACTTGTTTTTTCAAAAAAAGAATAGGATTTCTCCTATTCCATAAATTCATCTTCTAATTTTTCTAGTGGTTCTTCATCGACAAAGGCATTTTCAAGCGCATAAGAAACATCGCGATAGATTCGACTGCCTGTACCAGCTGGAATTAATTTTCCAAGTAAGACATTCTCTTTCAATCCCTCTAAGTAATCGACTTTTCCACGAATCGCAGCATCTGTTAGAATACGTGTTGTTTCTTGGAAAGACGCAGCGGATAAGAATGAATCTGTTTCCAAAGACGCTTTTGTAATACCAAGTAATACTGGACGTCCTAAAGCTGGCTTCTTTCCCTTGATGATAGCTTCTTTATTTCCATCTGTAAATTCACGGAAATTCACAAGACTACCTGGTAAGAATAATGTATCTCCACTTTCAACAATACGAATTTTAGATATCATTCTACGAGCAATAATTTCAATATGTTTATCAGAGATATCAACACCTTGAGAACGATAGGTATTTTGAACTTCTTTTAGGATATACTCTTGTGTTGTAATTGGGTCAGTCACATCTAGTAACTCTTTTGGTGAAATAGCCCCCTCTGTTAGTTTATCTCCACAATGCACTTCTTGACCTTGTTCTACACAAAGTTTGGCACCATAGTTGGTTGTATGTTCCTTTGTTTCCAATTTATTGGTAATGCTAATCTTAAATTTACCATGGTCCTCTTTAATCTTAGAAACTTTTCCATCAATTTCAGCAATGGTTGCTTTTCCTTTTGGATTCCGAGCTTCAAATAATTCTTGCACACGTGGAAGACCTTGAGTAATATCTTCTCCACCGGCAACACCACCTGTATGGAAAGTACGCATGGTAAGCTGTGTTCCAGGTTCACCAATTGACTGTGCAGCCATAACACCAACAGCTTCACCAATTTCAACAAGATTTCCAGTCGCAAGGTTACGTCCATAACATTTTTGACAAACCCCATTGACTGTATTACAAGTAAGAATGGTTCGAATTTCAACTTCTTCGATTCCTGCTTTGACAATTTTTTCAGCAAGACTTTCTGTAATCATTTCATCTTTATCAACAAGAACAGCTTTTGTTTCAGGATGAACAATCTTCTTATTGGCAAAACGTCCAACAATACGGTCATAAAGACTTTCAATCACAGCCCCTGTCTTTTCATTAATGAAGTCACGTACGACAACACCTTGGTCCGTTCCACAATCAGCTTCTCTTACAATCATATCTTGACTGACATCTACAAGACGTCTTGTCAAATATCCAGAGTCAGCTGTCTTTAAGGCTGTATCCGCACTACCTTTACGAGCAGAGTGCGTTGACAAGAAGAATTCTGATACAGATAATCCCTCTTTAAAGTTGGAAAGAACTGGAATCTCAATTGGGTCTCCATTTGGCTTCTGCATTAATCCACGCATACCAGCCACCTGGGTAAACTGGGCAATACTACCACGTGCTTTGGAATTCATCATGATAAAGATTGGATTGTCTACTTGTTCTTTAGAAAGTATTTCAAGTTCTGCTTGAACCTTATCTTTAACACCATACCATGTATCGATGACTTTTTGATGACGTTCTTCTTCTGTGATTAATCCACGTGTATATTGTTTATTAATTTTGTTGACCATTGCTTGACCCTCATCAATAAACTCTTGTTTTTTATCACTCGTAACAACGTCACTCATCGCAACAGTAATTCCTGCAACTGTTGAGTACTTGAATCCTAAATCTTTTAATTTATCAAGCATCACAGAAGTTTCCGTCGTCTTATAACGTTTGAAAACTTGCGCAATGACTTTTTCAAGTGTACCTTTAGCATAAGGTTTGACAAGTGGCATCGCAGCAATAGCCTCTTTTATATTCGTTCCTTTTTCTAAGAAGTACTTATTTGGTGTAATTTGTTGAATATTCTCATCTGTTGGCTCATTAATATAAGGGAATGAATCTGGTAAAATCTCATTAAACTTAATCTTACCAACTGTAGTGACCAAATATTTACCATGTTGTTCTTCTGTGAAGAGCTTGTACTTAAAGGAATCCACAGGAACTGCGATTCTTGTATGAAGCGTAATTTCTCTTCTTTCATAAGCCATTAATGCTTCATTACAGTTTTTAAAGACACGTCCCTCACCAGCAAGTCCGGCTTTTTCCATCGTAATATAATAGTTTCCAAGCACCATATCTTGACTTGGGGTTACAATTGGGTCCCCTGATTTTGGATGAAGAATGTTGTTAGAGCCTAACATTAACATTCTTGCTTCTGCTTGGGCTTCTTCTGATAATGGAACATGCACAGCCATCTGGTCACCATCAAAGTCTGCATTAAATGCTGGACAAACAAGTGGATGTAAGCGAATCGCTTTTCCTCCGACTAAAATAGGTTCAAATGCTTGAATTCCTAAACGGTGGAGCGTTGGCGCACGGTTTAATAGAACTGGATGTTCTTTAATAACATCTTCTACAACATCCCAAACAACAGGGTCTTGATTTTCAATTAAACGTTTCGCAGCTTTAATATTATGAGCAATATCTCGTTGAACAAGTCCACAAATAACATGTGGCTTGAATAACTCAAGTGCCATTTCTTTTGGAATACCACATTGATACATCTTTAAAGATGGACCAACAACGATAACAGAACGTCCAGAATAATCAACACGTTTTCCTAATAGATTCTGACGGAAACGTCCTTGTTTTCCTTTTAACATGCTTGAAAGTGATTTCAAAGGACGATTTCCAGCACCTGTGACGCTTCTACCACGTCTACCATTGTCAAACAAGGCGTCAACTGCTTCTTGAAGCATACGCTTTTCATTTTGAATGATAATCCCAGGAGCTCCTAAATCAATTAACTTCTTTAGACGATTATTACGATTAATAACACGACGATATAAATCATTTAAGTCACTGGTCGCAAAACGACCTCCATCTAGTTGAATCATTGGTCTTAAATCTGGTGGAATGACTGGAATACAATCCATAATCATCCATTCAGGTTTATTTCCTGATTTATAGAAAGCATCAAGAACATCTAAACGTTTGATTAAACGCGTTCTCTTTTGCCCAACTGCATTTTCAAGTTCCTTGTTGATTTGTTCAATCTCTTTTCCAAGGTCTACATTTTTAAGAAGTTCTTTAATTGCTTCTGCACCCATGCCAACTTTAAAGCCATTGCCATACTTTTCATAATAAGCACGGTATTCTTTTTCAGATAACGTTTGTTTATTTTCCAAAGGTGAATTTCCTTTATCAATGACTACATAACTGACAAAGTATAATACTTCTTCCAAATCTCTTGGACTCATATCAAGGACAAGTCCCATACGAGATGGTACTCCTTTAAAGAACCAAATATGAGAAACAGGACTTGCAAGTTCAATATGACCCATTCTCTCACGTCTTACCTTGGACTTCGTTACTTCAACTCCACAACGGTCACAGACAATATTTTTATAACGAACACGCTTATATTTTCCACAAGCACATTCAAAATCTTTGGTAGGTCCAAAAATCTTTTCACAATAGAGGCCATCCCGTTCTGGACGCAAAGTACGATAGTTAATCGTTTCCGGTTTTTTGACTTCACCATAGGACCATTCACGGATTTTTTCAGGGGAAGCAATTCCAATTTTAATTGCTTCGAATTTATTTACATCCATCATTATTCTTCATCCCCCTCTAACATAGATTCATCAAAGTCGAGTGGAAATTCTTCTTCCTCCTCCTCGAACTCATCTTCCTCTTCTTCATATTCATCTTTTGTTAAGTCACCACTTAAAGAAGCACTTTCGATTTCTGATTGTTCATCTCTTGGAATTGTAACTGGGGTTACTTCCACTTCATTGATATCTGTTTTCGCATCATCATCGTCTTCTTCCATCTGTTTTAGTTCCACTGTTTCCCCTTTATCATTAATAACGGAAATATCAAGGCCTAAAGCTTGGAATTCTTTCATCAATACTCTAAAGGATTCTGGAACACCAGCTTGATTGATTTCTTGTCCTTTGACGATGGCTTCATATACTTTCACACGACCAATGACATCATCTGATTTTACGGTTAAGATTTCTTGTAAAGTATGCGCAGCACCATAAGCATAAAGTGCCCAAACTTCCATTTCTCCAAAACGCTGTCCACCAAATTGTGCTTTACCACCAAGAGGCTGTTGTGTCACTAAGGAATAAGGTCCTGTACTTCTGGCATGAAGTTTATCATCTACCATGTGATGCAGTTTAATCATGTACATGACACCAACTGCGATACGATTATCGAATGGTTCTCCTGTACGACCATTATAAAGAATGGTCTTACCATCAGGGTCCATACCAGCTTCTGCCATCATCTCTTCAATGTCACTGATATGTGCTCCATCGAAGACTGGAGTCGCAATATGAACACCTAACTTCTTCGCAGCCATCCCCATATGAATTTCAAGAATCTGTCCAAGGTTCATACGAGATGGTACACCTTGTGGATTTAACATGATATCAACTGGAGTACCGTCTGGTAAATATGGCATATCTTCTTGTGGAAGTATCAAAGAAATAACACCTTTGTTTCCGTGACGTCCAGACATTTTATCTCCGACTTGAATCTTTCTCTTTTGGATAATATAGACACGAATGACTTTAGATACTCCTGCAGGAAGTTCATCATTGTCTTTTCTTGAATAGATTTTAATATCATGAACGATACCATCGCCACCATGTGGCACACGTAATGATGTATCTCGAACTTCACGTGTTTTTTCTCCAAAAATAGCATGTAATAATTTTTCTTCAGAAGTAAGTTCAGCCATTCCTTTTGGTGTTACTTTACCAACTAGGATATCGCCCTCTTTGACTTCTGTACCAATGGTTACAATACCATTTTCATCCAAATTTTTCCGTGCTTCTTCACTGACATTTGGAATATCTCTTGTAATTTCTTCAGGTCCTAATTTGGTTTCACGACATTGCATTTCATAGTCTTCTAAGTGAAGTGAAGTATATTTATCATCTTTGACTAAGTTTTCATTTAAGATAACGGCGTCTTCATAGTTATAACCATCAAAGGTCATGAATGCGACAACGACGTTCTTACCAAGAGCAAGTTCTCCTTGGTCGGTACTATTTCCATCTGCCAAAATTGTTTCATTGGCAACGACTTTATCGCCAACTTGAACAATAGGTCTTTGATGACTACAAATACCAGAGTTTGCAAGTTCAAAATTTGCAAGATAATATGTATCTTTGCCACCTTTATTTTTGACAATGATTTTTTTGGCATCGACATATTCAACAATACCATCCGCCTTAGCGACAATTTCTACACCTGAATCTTTCGCAGCAATAAACTCTACACCCGTTCCAACAAATGGCGCTTCGGTTTTCAATAAAGGCATCGCCTGACGTTGCATGTTGGCTCCCATTAAGGCACGTGTTGCATCGTCATGTTCCAAGAATGGAATACAACTTGTTGTAATGGAAACAACTTGTTGTGGACTCACGTCAATATAATCAACTTGTTCCGGTTTAGCTAATATATTTTCACCACGGAATCTTGCATTGACAAGTTCTTGCACAATTCGATTGTCCTTATCTGTTTCCACAGTCGATTGTGAAATAATAAAGTCTAATTCTTCATCGGCTGTTAAATATTTGACTTCATCTGTAATTTTGGAATCAACGACTTTCCGATAAGGTGTCATGATAAATCCATATTCATCAATCTTCGCATAACTTGCAAGAGAGGTAATTAATCCAATGTTAGGTCCTTCTGGAGATTCAATTGGACAAATACGACCATAGTGAGAAGTATTGACGTCACGCACTTCGACACCAGCACGGTCCCTTGAAAGTCCTCCTGGTCCTAATGCAGATAAACGACGTTTGTTCGTCAACTCTGCGATGGGGTTCGTTTGGTCCATAAATTGTGATAATTGACTACTACCAAAGAATTCTTTCATTGCAGCAGTAACAGGGCGAATATTAATTAATGTTTTTGGTGTAACTTCTTCCATTTCTTGTGTTGTCATTCTCTCACGAATAACACGTTCCATACGAGAAACACCAATACGGAATTGATTTTGTAAAAGTTCTCCAACTTGACGAATACGACGATTTCCTAAATGGTCAATTTCATCAAAGTTACCAACACCATGAAGTAAGTTTAAATAATAAGATACAGAAGCATAAACATCACTAATGGTTAAACGTTTTACATCAATTGTTTGGTCATTTCCAATGACAGCCAACTTTTTCTTCTTATCTTTTGGGTCCACAATCATGACTTGTTGAACACGATTATATGTATCTAATTCTTCATTAATAGGAAGCTCTTTGATGCCATAGCCATTCGCAAAGATAGGACGTAATTGTTCTAAAATTTCTTTGGTAATGACAGTTCCCTTAGCAATGACAACTTCCCCATCAACTTTAATGTCTTCTGCTAAAGTTTGATTGAGAAGACGGTCACAAATATTTAATTTACGATTAAATTTGTAACGACCAACGCGGGCTAAATCATAACGGAATTCATCAAAGAATCTCGTAATGATTTGGTTCTTAGAAGAATCCAAGGTTGCTGGTTCTCCTGGTCGTAATTTTTCATAAATTTCAATTAAAGCTTCATCCGTATTTTTAGTACTATCTTTCGCAATCGTATTTTCTAAATAATCATCTGTTCCAAAGACTTTTTTAATATCTTCATCGCTAGAAAGTCCAAAAGCGCGCAGTAAGGTTGTTAAGGCTACTTTTCTTGTACGGTCAATACGAACATACATGACATCTCTAGCATCTGTTTCATATTCAAGCCAGGTTCCACGCGTTGGAATGATTTGAGAAGTAATTAATTCTCGACCATTTTTATCGATTTCACGATTAAAGTACACACTTGGTGAACGAACCAATTGTGAAACAATGACACGTTCTGCACCATTGATAATAAAGGTTCCACTATCGGTCATGATTGGCATATCGCCCATGAAAATCTCTTGTTCTTTGACTTCTCCAGTTTCACGATTAAAAAGACGCACTTCGACTTTTAATGGTGCTGAGAAAGTTGTTTCTCTATCTTTGCTTTCTTTAATAGAATATCTTGGTTCATCAAAATGATAATCACCAAACTCTAATGAAAGGGTTCCGGAAAAATTTTCAACAGGAAACAAGTCTTCAAAGACTTCTTTAATTCCAGTTGTAATAAACCAATCATAAGATTTTTTTTGGATTTCTAGTAAATCCTTTAGTTCATACGTATTTTTAATTTTTGAAAAGTTTCTTCTTTTGCGATGTGTTCCACAATCTACGATTTTATATGCCACAAAATTCACCCCTATACACATATTTTTGCTTCAGTCATATTTCTAAAAATAATACGTTGCCAATTTATATTATTAGCATAAAACCAGCAACAAGTCAATCAGTTTTTGCATTTCACAATAAAAAATCCTTTTTTTCTAATGATAATACTTGTATGATAAATCTTTTCCATGTCGGAAATCATCGTTTTTGCGCCTTGTTCTTTCCGAATGACAAAGTAAAGTGTTCCATCAGGTGTTAAATGTTCTTTAGCTTGTTCTAAAATTTCATATACTTTTCTTTTGCCTGCTCGAATAGGTGGATTGGTCATTATCAATGGATACTTTCCTGTTATTTGTTGATAACAATCACTTTCAAAAATCGTAAGGCCATCACATGCGTTTTCTTTCACATTGCGTTTTGCTAAATGTAGTGCTCTTAAGTTGATATCAATCATATCTCCCGTTGCTTGATAAATTTTATTCAGAATAATTCCTAAAACACCTACACCACAACCAACATCTAAAAAAGGACTTTTGATATCTTCTTTTTGAATATTCTCAATTAATAAGCGACTTCCAAAATCCAATCCTTTTTTGGCAAAGACACCAGAATCAGTAAAAAACGTAAATTCTTGATGAAATACTTCGGTCGTTGTCTTTTGAATATTACTTTTAAGACTTGAATCATTTTCAAAATATTGACTCATTTCATCACTCCACAAAAAAGAAAAAGGGATAACTAAATCAATCATGATAGAGTTATCTCCTTTCGTATCTGTATAATACAACAAAATTAACTTATCGTCAACAAAAATTTTGTTTTTCTTCTTTCGATTTATTTTTGGCAAGACTGTTCCAAATCAGCCTATTTTGATTTACTTCTTTTAAAGTTTTTTCAAGTTAGCTCATTTTGATTTGCTTCTGTTAAAACTTTTCTAAGTTAACTCATTTTGATTTGTCTCTTTCAGAGTTTTTTAAGTTAACTCATTTTGACTTGCTTCGTTTCAGAATTTTCCAGGTCAATTTATTTTAATTTGCTTCCTTTTAAATTTTTCCAAATCAGTAATTTGGTTTTGAACGCCGATACGCAACCCGTTTTTCTTCACAAAAAAATATCCACTGTTTTCTGTGGATACTTTCTCTTTTTGCTGTCTTATTTAATTTCAACAGTTGCTCCAGCTTCTTCAAGTTGAGCTTTGATTTGATTGGCTTCTTCCATAGAGATGTTTTCTTTAATTGGTGTTCCAGCGTTATCAACTAAGTCTTTAGATTCTTTTAATCCTAAACCAGTGATTTCACGAACAACTTTGATAACTGCAACTTTTGCAGCTCCAGCATCAGAAATAGAGATTGAAACAGTTGCTGGTGTATCATCAGCAGCAGCTCCACTAGCCGCAGGAGCAGCAACTGCTACTGCACTTGGGTCAACTCCAAATTCTTCTTTCATTGCATCTACTAATTCTTTAATTTCTAATAAATTCATCTCTTTTAAAGCGCTAATAAATTCGTCTTTTGTTAATTTAGCCATTTTTTATTCCTCCTTTATTTTTATTTTTCAGCTAAATGATTATTCATTTTCTTTTTTCTGTTCAGCATACAAATCTAAACAAATCGATAAGTCACGTACAAGACCAATCATACCACCAGCTAACATCGTTAATAAGCCATCTCTTGATGGGATTGTTGCATACTCTTTTAATTTGCTAGCGTCTGCGAACTCACCATCAACAAGTCCTACTTTTAAAACTAGAGCTGGATGTTCTTTGGCAAAATCTGAAAGCACTTTGATGGGTGCGATTTGGTCTTCACTATAAGCAAAAGCACTTGGTCCTGTTAAGGCATTGCCCATATCGATTTGTAAATCGTTGAAAGCACGTGTCATTAAAGTATTTTTATATACTTTGTAATCAGCACCGGCATTTCGTAAAGCGCGTCTTAATTCTTTTGCTTCACTATCAGTAATTCCACGATAGTCAAATAACACAACACTATTACTTTCTTCCACACGTGTTTTAATCTCATCAATGACTTTTTGCTTTGCTTCTAGAATTTTTGCACTTGCCACAATAACACCTCCTTTTTTGAATATGAGGTCCATAAAAAAGTTCTTGGCACTCCACCAAGAACTTTTCTAAAACATTTTTACTTGAAAGTTTTAAAGTCCTCGGTAGGATTTACATGATACCTACTGTCTATGGCACTCAAATCACTTGTTATTATATGCAATTTTCTTTTATTTGTCAAATGTATTTACTTGAATTTTAATACCAGGTCCCATCGTTGATGCAATGGAGATATTTTTTACATAATCTCCTTTAACAGTGGATGGTTTTATTTTTAAAATTTGTGAAACGAAAGCATTTAAGTTTTCCATTAAATCTTCTTCACTAAAGCTTGCTTTTCCAATAATTCCATGAACATTTCCAAAACTATCAGTACGATATTCAACACGACCTGCTTTGGCATCTTGAACTGCTTTTGCAACATCTACTGTCACTGTACCAGTTTTTAGATTTGGCATTAAGCCTTTTGGTCCAAGGACACGACCTAAACGTCCAAGTAATGGCATCATATCAGGAGTCGCAATCATCGTATCAAAATCGAACCAGTTTTCTTTTTCGATTTTTTCTAACATGTCCGTATCTCCAACATAATCAGCTCCAGCTTCTTGGGCTGCTTTTGCTTGGTCACCTTTTGCAATGACTAATACTCTTACTTCTTTTCCAGTTCCTTTTGGAAGTACAATAGCGCCTCTTAATTGTTGGTCTGCTTTCTTTGTATCTAAGTTAAGACGCATTGCCACTTCGATAGAAGAATCGAAAGAAGTAATCGCTGTTTCTTTGACAAGCTTAACGGCTTCTTCTTTGGTATAAATTTTATTCTTTTCTACTTTTGAAAAAGCTTCTTGGTATTTTTTACTTCTCTTTTTCATTTTATTTCCTCCTTATGTGGTTTTATCAAGTTTTTCTTGATGATGGTGCGGACTTTTTTCCTCCCACATAGGTTTCCCTATATGTTCTATTCTTCTGATTTTGTTTCTTCTTGTTCTACTGCTTCAGTTTCAGCTGCTTCTTTAGCAGCTTCTCTTTCTTCACGCGCTTCTTCAAGGGCAGCTTCATGGGCTTCTTCTTCGAGTTCTTTATCGTTAACTCCCTCAACAGCAATTCCCATATTTCTTGCAGTACCCTCAACAATCTTCATTGCTTCTTCAATTGTATAGCAGTTCAAATCAGGAAGTTTAATTTCTGCGATTTCACGAATTTGATTTTGTTTTAATGTTGCGACAATTTCATGTGCACCTTTCACAGAACCTTTGTTGATTTTCGCATATTTCTTTAGTAAGAAACTAACTGGTGGAGTTTTGATAACAAAATCAAAGCTTCTATCCTCATAAATTGAAATTTCAACTGGTAACACATCTCCCATTTTATCACGTGTTGCGTCATTGTACTTGGTACAGAATTCTTGTAAATTAATTCCGGCAGGTCCAAGGACAGTACCAACTGGTGGTGCTGGGGTTGCTTTTCCAGCTTCGATTTGTAATTTGATTTTCTTTACAACTTCTTTTGCCACGAAAAACACATCCTTTCTTTAATTCTTCGCGAGTGGTTCAAACAGCCTTTTTGTCCGCCTTAATTGGCATTTGCTTCCCACTAATCTATATTGATTTCAATATAGCCCCTCAATAATAACATAGTTTTGTTGAACTTGCAACTATTTTATGCTTTGTCAATTTGACTTAATTCCACTTCAACAGAAGTTTCTTGCCCAAATAAATCAACGAGTAACATAATTTTTTGGTTTGGAATATCGATACTATCCACCGTTCCAAACATGCCTTGAAAAGGTCCAGCAACAATTTTCACTTTTGTGCCCTCTTTCAAATCATCATCGACATCGATTCGGCTAATTCCCATATTGCCAAGAACTTTATCTACTTCATAAGGTTGTAACGGAGTTGGTTTTGCTCCTTTTCCACTAGAACCAATAAAGCCTGTAACGCCTGGTGTATTTCTGACAACATACCATGCTTCATCTGTCATGACCATTTCTACCAAAATGTAACCAGGAAACATTTTTTTCACTTTCTTCTTGGTGACGCCATCTTTGACTTCCACTTCTTCTTGTTCAGGAACGACGACACGATAAATATAATCTTGCATTCCCATTGATTCAGCACGCATTTCAAGTTTTTCTTTTACTTTATTTTCATGTCCTGAATACGTATTGACAACATACCATTGTTTTTCCATGTTTTCCTCTCCTTATCCTATTTCCTTATCCTATTAATGAATGAACGAATGCAAAAATCACATCAATGATGAAGAAAAAGACTGCGAAGAAAATAATAAATGCAATTGTTGCAACGGAATATTTAATCATTTCTTTCTTCGTAGGCCAATGAATTCTTTTTGTTTCCGTTTGAACGCCATGAGCAAAATTGACCGCTTTGTCTTTCAGATTTGCCTCTTCATGTTTTTTAGTTTTTTTCTTAGGTTCTTCCTTTTTTCCTTTTTTATTTGTTTTTGCACGTTGTTCCTCTTTTGTTTTTAACTCTTTAAAGTTCTCATTCTTTTCTACTTGGGCCATTTTTTCATCTTCCTTTTTTTCAAAATAAAAACACATCTCGTTTGTGTTGTCCTTAACATACCAAAGATTCTTTTATTTGTCAAATAAAATTGTATTTTCTCTTGCGTTTTTAAAGTTTTTTCTTTACTTCACTTTCTTTTTTAGTTAAAGAAATACCATTAGATAATAAATTTGATAATAAAGATGTCATCACGAGAGAATCAAGACGGACGTATCAAGAAAGACTAAAAACGAAAAGGAATACATACTACTGGATACTAAAAAAGTGTCCTGAAGACACTTTAGAGGGAAAGATGAAATTGATAAGGTTCTTCGATGGTTCCTTGTCCTGTCATTTCAACGTTTGTCTGTAAGTAAAAACTTGGATAAACGGCTTTTTCTTCTTGCACGTCACTCGAAAACTGAATCGTTCCATCGGTGTGAATAGAGGCAACATGATTGCGTTCTTCATCTAGACTATTATAGGAAAGAAGCCAACTACTTTTTCCTGCCAATAGATTTCCTAAATAGCTTCCTTGGCAATTTTGATTGCTTTGAAAACAGGTTGAATTGAAACCCAAGGCATAACTATATAAATAATCGCTCGCATAAAGAGGAGCAATCATCGTGAGCAAATCGATGGAATCTTGACTTCGATTGCGTTCTTGTTGATACAAGTTTTGAAACTCTAAATTTTTAAAATCACCTAAATACCATTCCACATTGGCAATCATTTTCTTGGTATCATCTTCTAAGGAATAATAATAGTCATCTAGTGTTTTCTTGATTAAAGAGGCCCCATATTCATTGTTGGCTTCCGTTTGAAAACGCTCTGTTTGAATTGGTTCTTCTTTCACAACCTTGATTCTTTTTTCAATGACTCCATAAGCATCTTTGGTTCCAAAAACACCGATGATTCGATAACGTTCATTTTGAATCAAAGCATAATTATTTGGATTTTCACCAACATAGCGATAGTCTTGTTTCTCCTCTTCTTTCCAGGTGGATTGTTTGATAGAAGTCATGGAAAAAGGATACAATTCCTGATTCAATGAAGCAGTATCTTGTCCTTGATTGGCTTTGGAAAGTAATGCCGTAACAGCAGGACCGTTTTCTTGGGAATACACTTCTAATTTTTGGGCATTTTGTGGTAAAGAAAGAGGTTTATTCGCTAATCCGACCTGACTATGAAAGGTTACCGTTACGGAATCCGTTCCTTGATTGTACATTCGAATCATAAACTCCTGACTACCATTTTTTTCTAAGAGAAAGCCCTCTTCTGTTGGAAGTACTGGATTGTTTTCTAAATAACCAATTTTAAAATTTTCTTTTCTTGATACTTGATAATATAAATTGAATTTTGCCTCTCGTTGATTCACATTTTCTACTTTTAAGACAATTGTTTTTTCTTCATGAGGGAGAATCGTAAACTTCGTTTGAGAAGAAATACTCTTATAGGCAATCGTTGCGGCACCGTTTTCATTTGTCAATTTTGCATAAAGATTTCCCGATACAATTTGTAGGACATCTTTCGTTTCTTTTTTCACAGTAAACAAGGCATAACTCGAATAAACACCAAGAACAAACAGGATGAGTATTCCTATCAATAGAAAATAGTTCTTTTGAATCTTCATTTTTCGTGCTTGTTTCATGTTTTTCACTTCCTATCCTTATTATGTAATATTAGCATATTATTTAATCCTATTATACTGAGAGAAAAAAATTTTTTCAACAAAAAGTTGCGTTTTCTTGTGTCTATTATGCAATCAAAAAAAGTTGTCAGAAATTTTCTTTTTTTCATGACAACTTTCGTGATGACAATTGTTTTTTTGAATCGCTTTTTTTTGATTTTCTTTATTCAATGTGCCAGTCAATTTCTTTCTGACCATTTTTTCTTAAAAATGCATTTGCTTTAGAAAAAGGTTTGCTTCCAAAGAAGCCATTATAAGCGGAGAATGGAGAGGGGTGTGCAGATTCAATAATCAAATGCTTTGGATTGGTAATAAAACTTTTTTTCGCCCGCGCATAAGAACCCCAAAGAAGAAAAACAATCGGTTCCTCTTTCTGATTTAAAATTTGAATCACACGGTCAGTAAAGGTTTCCCAACCTTTATCTCGATGGGAAGCTGCTTTGTCTTTTTCCACCGTTAAAACGCTGTTGAGTAACATGACGCCCTCTTTTGTCCAGGGAATCAAACTATTTTTTTTAGGAAAAGGAATTCCTAAATCACTTTCTAATTCTTTGAAAATATTTTGTAATGAGGGTGGCTTTGCAACGGTATCACGTACGGAAAAAGAAAGGCCTTGGGCTTGTCCTACTCCATGATAAGGGTCCTGTCCTAAAATAACGACTTTTACCTCTTCATAAGGCGTGTAACGAAAGGCATTGAAAACTTCATTCTTAGGTGGGAAAATGGTTTTCGTTTGATATTCCTCATTCACAAATTTTAACAGTTCTTGAAAATAGTCCTTTTGAAATTCTTCTTTTAAATAAATATCCCAATTATTTCCAATCATTGATTTTCACTTCCACTTCGTTTAAAAATCGCAAGGCATCTTCTCCTTGAAGTCCATAGGAATCGAATTCTTTTGACTTTTCCAGAGCTTCATGAAAATCACTGCCACCGGTGACCAATAGATGATTGTCTTTCGCCAGTTGTAAATACTTCTTCCTATCCTGTTCATTCATGGTCGCATAATACACTTCGATGCCATCAATTCCTAACTTAATAAGTTCTTTCACCTCATTTTTTTGAATATAATGTGGGTGTGCTAAAACAGCAAGGGCATGATTTTGATGAAGAAGTGTGATAGCATCTTTCAAATCGAGATTCTCTGTTTTCACATAACAAGGTGCCTCTTCACCAATATATTGATGGAAGATTTCTTCCCATGAAAGAGGATATTTTTCCTGAATCGCTTTCGCCACATGAGGCCTTGCGACCGCTCCATCTGCAAATTTTAAAACATCTTCATAACGAATTTCAATCCCCTGTTTTTTCAACAGGCGAATCATTTTCATGACTCTTGTTTTCCTTTTTTCCACAAGATGTGTTAAAAACTTTTGAAAGGCATCTGTTGGAAGTTGATTTCCTTTAAAATAACCCAACAAATGAATATTTTCTCCATGATAATACGTAGAAAGTTCCACGCCCACAAGAACCGGAATTGGTAAATCTTTGGTAATGTCTTGAAAGGCACCAATACTATCATGGTCCGTAATTGCAATGCAATCAAAGCCCTCCTGTTTTTTGAACTGGGCAAGTTCTAAGACAGATAAAACACCATCTGAATAAGTTGTATGATTATGCAAATCTGCTTTCATTTCTCACCTCGTTTTACTTATGATACGCCTCATGATGTCGTATTTTATAGCTTCGATAGATTTGTTCTAGTAAAAGAACACGAAATAATTGATGTGGAAAAGTCATCTTAGAAAAGGAAATCGCTTCATTACTTCGCTGCTTGACTGCTTCTGAAAGGCCATTGCTGCCACCAATCACAAAAAGAAGTGGCCCCAAACTTTCTACTTGTTCTAAATGAGAAGCAAATTGCAAAGAATCAAACTCTTTTCCATTGATTTCAAGTGTAATCACATAATCCTTATCTTTGATTTGACTTAAAATTTTTTCTCCCTCAACCTCTCTATTTTTAGAAGCATCTTGAAAGGAGGCATCCGGAAGCTCCACCACTTCCACTTTTGTATACTTAGAAAGTCGTTTCAAATATTCTTGTATCGCATCTTTTAAATATTGTTCTTTGATTTTTCCCACACAAATAATTTTCATTTTAACCGCACATTCCTTTCACTTCACTCAAGACACACATCGTCATGAAAAGAATTCTTTTTCAGGCTATACCTCTACGAATTCTGTTTCTTCTTTTTGTTTTGCAATCATTATCTTCGGCTGATACGGTGTCTGCCTGATTGCTTGTTCAATTGTTTTCAAAGCGAGTTCTTCTGTATTATGCTTTTCACTTAAATGTGCTAGAATCACCTCTTTGGTATTTTCACCAACCAACATTTTTAGATAAGCTGCGGTAAGTCGATTGGATAAATGTCCATGGTCGCCCAACACTCTTTGTTTTAAATAGTATGGATAATCGCCATTCATCAAAAGCTCTTCGTCATGATTTGCTTCAATAAAATAGGTATTCTTGTTCATCAGCTTTTTCAAATATTTGCTTGCTACATACCCCGTATCAGTCACATAGACAAGGCTCGATTCTTCCTCCGTAATTAGAAAACCACAAGAGGCCACAGCATCATGACTTGTTGGAAAAGGAAAAATGGTCATTTCTTTTAAAGTGTTTTGGGCTTGAAAAAATTCAATTTGTTCTTTGGGAAGCACATTTTTCACTTCTTTATAAATTTCTTCTTGAATATAAAACTTTGCATTGGTATGTTTGGCAACGACAGGAAGTCCTTGAATATGGTCTTTATGGGTATGGGTAATTAAAATAGCGTCAATATCTTCTAGGGTCAAGGAAAGTTCTGCTAGACATTGTTCAATTTGTCGACAACTAATCCCAATATCAATGAGAATTTTTAGATTTTTTCCCTCTAGATAGGTACAGTTTCCTTTTGAGCCTGAGGCGAATGATTTGATTTTCATTTTTGTGTTTCCTCTTAATAGAGCGTTCTTGGTTCTAGAACAGTTCCGCCACGATATGGATATCCTTGGAAAAGACTAAAGTGTAAATGTGGACCTGACGCTAACCCTGTTTGACCAATAGCTCCAATTACCTGTCCTAACTCTACTACTTGTCCCACTTGAACATAAATCGAACTTAAGTGAGCATATAAGGTATAATAACCATTGTTATGATTAATTGTCACATAATTTCCATCTGGCCAACGATAACCAGCTTCGACAACAACACCATTATTGGCAGCATAGGCAGGAGAACCATATCCGGTACCAGCAATATCAATTCCATTGTGGTAAGACCCGCCACGCCAACCAAGACCTGAAGTAATCGTGTAAGGTGTTTTGGTTGGCCAAGCCCAATAGCCATCTGCGGCATAAGAACCAGAACGTCCCCCACGAACAATGATTTCCGTCACTGCTGGCTTAATTTCCGTTGTTTCCTCTGGAACAGTATGTGTTTCTTCTAAAACACCATTGACTTTTCTATCTTTTCGCGTCACTCTTGAAAGGCCATTTTGACCTTGTTGAATGACGTTCGTTGTTCCTAATAACAAGTTGTTATCATAACGAATTTCAGTTGTATATTTAATCTCTTGCATTTCTACAACGTGGTCAATTTCAACTAAATCAAATTGCGGTTGTAAAATACCCAACGTTACTTCTTGTCCTGGAAATAACAAACTATTTTCATCCTTAAACTGTGGATTTGCTACTAAAAACTCTGCATTCGAAATTTTATTATT
>CANQOD010000003.1 GCA_947625395.1 uncultured Bacilli bacterium | reverse complement strand
ATACGCAAAAGAAGCTTCTGTGACAATGACTTTCTCTTGTTGAAGTGCTTTCTTTGTCGCAGCAATCATCTCTTGTAGATTTTCTGAAAAAGGAATATCAACGAATTCATCTCCAAAGAGGTGTTTTGCTAAAAGACCCACTTCTGTCCCATTTTCTAAAACAGCTTGGTTAGAAGCTTCTTCCTGGACTTCTTTTTGATTTTGTAATAACCATAACATTTTCGGACATTGTACCGCATTACAATATTTTGACTTAGATAAATTCATAACACCACACCTTTATTTCTATCATTATCCTACCATTTTCTCCCTGAAAATTCAAATGCCCATCAAGCATGAACAAACAAGAAAAAGTGTCTTTTCAAAAATCACAAAAAAAGAAAGTTGAAATTTTCTTTCTCTTTTTGTTTCTAAACACCATTCTTTTAAAAGAAACCTAAAGTGCTTCACTTTCACTTTATCTTTTACTTGACCTTATCTGATTTTCTATTATGTGATTTCAACTTTTCTTATTTGACCTTACTTTACGTTTTCTTTTTTTGGATTTGTTTTGCATTTGATATTCTGGCTTCTTCACAATCATGAAGAGTTCTCCCACAATCGTTAAAACTAAGAACGATAGATAACAGAACACTTGGTCAAATGTATCCGGATTTTCAATGCCATCTCGAGAATTCACAATGTGCACTTTTTCTACTTCGTGTTCTAAAGTTCCCGTCATCGCTGTTTGTGCTGTTGTTTGATAGCCATCTTGGTTCGCTTCTACTTCCACAACTTCATATTGTGTTCCATAAGGAAGACCTTTCAAAGTAAACTCATCATCACCAGCGACAGAAAAACTAGCATGATAAGCACCATCTTTCCCAAGTTGGAATGGAACAAAGCCTTGTTGTCCTTCTTGATTCACCCATGGATAAATGGTATCAAAAGGAACTTCCTCAGGTGGTACCAATCGCACATCAATCGTCCATTTTTTCTCTTTTTCCACATTGTTTCCTTTTAACTGTGTTTGAATGTTCAAATCATGTTTCGTAAATTTCCAGTTCGTAAAAGTAACCTCTTCTTTTTGATTCAAAGTGCCATATGCATTGTCTGTATAGGTTGTTTGATAGCCATCTTGGTTCGCTTCCAATTCAGAAATGATGTATCTTGTTCCCTCCGGAATATTTTGTAGCGTCAGCTTTTCCCCATCCTTGAGAGAAATGGTCTGTTCAACATTGCCAATCACATTTTTCGTGGCCGCCTTTTTTTCTTTCAGATTTTCAGCCACGACCATGGTTGGTTCGAACTGGGATACATAAGGATTCATCAAAGTGATTTTAAACGTCCACTGACTTTGCTTATCACTCGCATTGCCTTTGACTGCTTTTTGCACAGTCAAATCAAAATGGGCCAAATTCATATTCGTAAACTGAACCGTTGGTGCCTCTTCTTTTAAAAGAATCCCCTCCGACTCACCGTTGATAGAAGTCGTATATCCCTCTTCATCAGCTGTTTCTTCTTGAATCGAATATTTGGTATGAACAGGAAGACCTTGAATGGTCATCGTATCTCCATGACGGAGAGAAAATTGTGCTTGATAAGTCCCATTCTTTTGTTTTTTTACCGTCAATTGACCCGTCTTTGTTCCCTCATAGAAATAAGTCTCATCGAGTAGAGTATAAGCTTGAGGCGTCAAAGTAAGTGTAAAATTCCATGCTCGATTTACATCTGCATTTTGACCTAAAACTTGTTTTTGAATGGTGATATTTTGTTTACTTTCCCGTTCATTGACAAAAGCAACAATATAGGCCAAGCCCGCATGAATCGTTTCTTTTGTTTGGGTACTTGTCGTCGTATGATAGCCCTCTTGATTTGCTTCTACTTCTTCCAGTTCATAGGTCGTACCTTGGGGAAGATTAGGAATTGTTACATACTGTCCATGACGAAGAGAGATAAAAGCCTCATAAACATTCGAAGCCACCTCCTCCATCGATAAGACGCCATCTGCTTTCGCTGGAACACTCGATAACGTTGTTCCTCCTTGATAGGCAAGTGAAGAACCTAACTGTTCCTCTTTTGGACCTGTTAAGCGCAGGCGAAACAACCAATCATGATACACATCTCCATCACCACCATGCACTTGTTTTACAATTGTCAAGCTTTGTAAACCTAATTTGATATTTGTAAACTTGACTTCTGTGGTTGGAGCTGTAAGAATTGCTGCTGTTTCTCCTTGAATCTCTGTCACAAACCCATTTCTATTCTCTTCCAGTTCTTTGACTTCATAGCGTGTACCCTCAGGCAATCCTTGAATGGTTAACGATTGTTCATGTTGCAAAGAAAATTGGAAAGACGCACTACCATTGGGTTGAAGCGTAAGCGTTATTTGATTCTTCAAGACGCCCGTGCAAGGATAAGCAGGCGCTAGTTCAACATCTGCCATTGGAATAAGTGTCACTTCAAAATTCCATGTTTTTTCTCGGTCTTGATAAGAGCCCTCTACCTGTTTAGTAATCGTCAAGTCATGTTTGGAAAGTCGTCGATTGATATAGGTAACGACTTCATTTTCTTCCACCAACATGCCTTTCGTTTGACCCACAACCGTTGTTGTGTATTCTTCTTGATTGGCTTCCTTTTCAGACACTTCATACTGCGTTCGTTCCGGAATATTTTGAAGCGTGATTTGCTGTCCATGCCGTAAAGAAATTGTTCCTTGATAGGTACCATCTTCTTGCTTTGTCAAAGAAAGTTCCCCATTCATAGGAGCACTCACCCCATCGACAAAGCTCGCTCCTACATAAGAATATTTTTCATCTAAAGTGACATCAGGAGCAGGAAGCAGTGTAATTTGCATGGTAAAATCTCGGTCCTTTTCACCCCAACCACCAGTGACTCTTTTTTGAATGGTCAACTGATGGCGCGAATACTTGGTATTCACAAAACGAACTTCTTGTTCCTTACGACTTCCTAAGATGCCCTTTGCCTCACTTGGAATCGTTGTTGTATAACCATCTTGATTGGCTTCTTCTTCCATAATTTCATAAACTGTTTCTTCTGGCAAATCTTTAATCGTCATATATTCATCATGCTTAAGAGTTATCGTTTGACTGTAAGTACCATCTTCCTCTTTCAAAAATTCAATGGTCCCCTCACGACTTCCCTCATAGAAATATTGCGTCTTAAAATCACTATTTTCTAATGGAGTCAAATGAATGGTCAATGTCCACTCTTTGAAAGGGTCTGCCCATTTCCCATGCACCGTTTTTCCAATCGTCAAATCGTGTTTGGACAACCGGTCATTCGTAAAGGTCACCATTTTTTCAAGGGCAGTTGTTCCTTGGTCATTCACCGCAATGGTATGATAATCGTCTTGATTCGCTTCTTGTTCCACCACTTGATAAGGAACATCCAGTGGTAAACCTAAGAGATAGAAAGTTTCCCCATGAGTCATTTTAAATGCACCCATCATGCTTCCATCCTCTTGAGAAGTCAAGGAAAGCGTTCCTTTTCTTATAATATTGTCATGTTTGACAACCAAATAATCGTAATTTTCTTGAAGGACTTGTTCTTCCGGACGAAAGAAAATTTGATAATTCCAATTGCGTTCATATTCTCCTAATGAACCACGCACTTTTTTCTCAATGAGCAACCGACTCGAGAGCGTATTCACAAAATGAAGTGCTTCTTTGGATGCATCAATGGTTCCCTCATAATTTTTTCCTGTTTCCAAAATCTCGTTGTTTTCACCCTCAATGCGACTGAACTGATATCCTTTTATTTCTTGTGCTTCACTAAAAAGCTCTCGTACCTTAACCGTCTGATTTTCTTCAAGTCCCAACAATAGAATTCCCTCATTGGCTCCGAGTGTAAAGGTAGCTCGATTTTCTTCTTGAGAAAACCAGTCCAAATCAGTCCAATTTTCTTTTCTTTCCGCAGGAACAATGCCATCTTGATAGCCAAAATAAAGTGTTTCCGTTAGATAAGTCGTATGGGTTAAATACGGAGAAGAAATTTGAAGGTTTCCTTTTTTCAATGGATTCAATGTAGAAATAGGAAATTCAGAAAGCATTTGATATTGGTCCAAATGGTCTCGGAATTGATTCTCTTGTAGAGCATCTCTTGGAATCAAGTAAACATCTTGAATCCAGTAATCAATGGAGCCTGGTGGATGACGCTCATCCGATAATTTGTATTTGTTCGTACTGGTGCTTTCCTCTTGCATTGTCTTCACATACGTCGTGGTTCCCACTCGCTCTAAAGCATCTTGATTGGCTGGATTTGAATAAAGATGGAAGACAAAGTCATCTAAATGAATCGAAGAAGAATTTTCCCCAACATAGAGATAATAATCTTTGCCATCCTCACTTCGATAAGTGGCTAAACGATTTTTTTCGGTTTGTAAAAAGCCTTGATTGTCCGTTAAGACATCAATACTATTAATCTGTAACTGCCAGCTGTTAGAAAAAGGATTTTTCAATAAGCGTATCGCGCTATAATCTCCTTGATGTCCAGGAATCGTCACTTGGAATGTAAATTTTTCCTCTCCGATTTCCTCTGTACGCAGTGTTTCTATTTCCTTGGTAATTTCTAAAGATAAATCTTGAATCAGTAGTTTTCCATTATTCCCAAGATAGCCATCTACAATCGTATTGTATTGATTGTCTCCCTCACTACTACTATTCTGACTAATCGTTGGCAAATAATAATTATTCGCAGTCGCCGTGATATTCTTCTCTTTCTTAAAAATACTTTGCGATAAATCCCCTACACGAATGCCACCTGGCTTCGTCGCAACAACCCAATCATCGATGCCCTCTTCTTGCGGATGTTCTATGGTCAAAGCCCGCCATTCATCCCGAGAAGGACTATACCAACACAAGTATTCTCCATAATCAATACTGTCATCTCCAAGAGCTGAACCAAATTCTTTGCCAAGACGGGTCACCGCAACATGTGCAATGTTTTGTTGGTGGGGCAAATAATAATCCAAAACAACATGATACCATTTGTCTGATGACATTGTTTGTAAATTGGTAATAGGAACCGCTGTTTCGATAAAGGCTTGATAGCTTTCTTTCGAAGTCAAATCAACTTCTTGATACGCCGTTGGTTGTTCCGCAATTTCATATAAAATCAAAGGTTTCTGATACGTATAATAACGATTCATTGTACTTGGTGAAAAAGTAATACTACTATCACCTCTTGTTCGATAAGAAGCACTATCTGTCACATACCCATCATAAGTGGTATTGCTATAATAGTTTGAATAAAAATAAGTATTGCCATCTTCATCATAGTGCGTTGACATATATTCAGAAGTCAACTTTCCAACATCAATATTGAGCAAATCATCTGTTAAAATCTGTTGCTGCACTCCCACACTATAAAACAAGCGAAAAGGCGTTGCATGTTCTTTTTCGTCAATATTTGACTGATATTGATGCACAATTTCTGCGGAGTCCAGCTCAATATTCGCAACTTGCAAAGGAAGCGCATTCTTAGGAATATTGACATAGAGTGCTTCATCATATCCTAAATCAGGCGCAGCACCACTACCACTTTCATCCATAAAGTTTCCTGTATATTGCTTCCAAATTCGAATATCATCTAAATGATAAGTAACACTACTTTCTTTTCCATAGCTAGGATTGATTTTTTCCTCACTGGCATCGGAAGTAGCGAACTGATAGAGCGTATAAATCGTATTTTGTTGTTGGGTGGTTAAGCGATTTTCATCTAAGGTAGGGACGTATTTTCTCGTGGTATCCCCATTGACATAATAGGTATCTCCCTTTTCCCAAGAACCATTTTGGTCACTGAGGTAATGGCCCTCTTTATCATACCATCCCTCCGTAAAGGTACCAGTGGTACTATTATGTGCTGGACCTAAATGTTGACTGGCAAAGTGATAATCATAAATGCCGAGTCGCTTAAGACCATACAATTTTCCAAAATGGAGGACAGCAAGGTCATACGTATTTCCAGCAACCCCAATGCTTTGCTCTTTGAGCTCTAAATACTGTCCAATCGGGTCCATATAAGTAATTGAATCTTTGACTCCTGAATCATTCAGGCCACTCACTGGTGAAAACGTATCCGAACTTAGTTCCGCCATAATTTTTTTCAAGTTTGTCGATAAATCTACCGTATTGATATCATAGTAATTTCCTTTAGGAACATAGAGAATATGGTCAATGACATCTTGATTAGAGAGCTGGACATTTCCGAATGTATAAGCATCAGGCAAATGTTTGAGGGAAAGACGCTCTCCTGCATCTGCAAAACTTCCCCCTTGAGCTGTTGTACCACCTTGTAACAAAACACTCCAACCATTGCCATCAAGACCCGTTGAATCCTGATTTTGAAAAGAAATAAATCGTTGATAGGCTTCTTGAATCGCGCTTTCTTCTGAAAGGCTTGTAAAGCGAACTGATGGATTCATAATGGCTCTTAATCGTGGACCTTGCCAGGAGGAATTCGCATTCGTTGTCGTATCCAACGAAAAGGTACTGATATACGCATTTTGATTATAATTTTTCTTGATTGCTGCGGTTCCTAATGAAGCTGTCAACATCGTTGATAAAATCACGCCACTACTACTAGCATCATTGTAAGCATTATTACTATCATTCGCAAACATGTGGGTGCCGACTACGTTTTTATTTTGACTGGTATCCATTGGCGCATACCATTGACTCCCCCAATCTTGTGCTGTCTGTGGCATCGTAAGCGTATTGGCTCCCCCATCGGTCATCATGAATAAAACAGGAATTCGGCTGACTCTTCCTGAAAAAAGCGTTTTTACAGTTGTTTCTTTTTCTGAAGCTAAAACTTCTGTTCCTAAATACCAGCCTGCTTGTTGATTCGTATAAGGTCCTATATAAGCATCTGCTTCAGTGGTATCGACTTTGCCATGCACAGTTTGACGGGCTAAATGAGCATTTCGAAACTCTAATACAACCTTTGTTTTGGCACCTGTTTCCTCATCGATTTTCGTAGCATTCGAAATGACGTTAAAACGTCTATCACCTGCTGGAACTGCTGTATTTCTTACAAAATAGTCGGCATAAACATAAGTATGACTTCCATTTGTACTACTATCATATAGATAACCATCTGTGGATTTTAACGTCTTCTTAGTCGGCTCATACCGGCCTAGTGGGAGTAACACTCTTCCAAACGTACCATAGACAACGACCCCAACTCGATTTTTCGCATTGCTACTCATCAAAGTATCAATTGCATCATTGATGGCTGTTAAGGTTCTTTGAATTCTAGTATTTTCAGCACTATCATTGTCGGTAATGACATCGGCAATGCCCATTGAGGAAGACACATCTAAAACAAACATGACATCTAATGGGATATTTTCATGCACAGTTTGACTTGAACCCAAGGTTGAAAAGACGTGTAAAAAATCCGATTGGGTACGAACACTCGCAGAAATTCCATCGGTATCCTCATCTAAGGTTAAGGTAGAACCATCAAAGGAAGCACACTTGTTTCCGACCGCAAAAACACTTTTATCTGCCCAAATTCGTCCTGCATAACGACTCCCATTGGTATCATTAATTAAAGCCTCTTGATAAGTATCCATTGTTGGTGGGTCAGCAATGCGAATGGAATTTGTTGAAAGCGCATAAGAATGTCCAAAACAAGTTAAAATAGAAGCACCCAAAAAAACAGCAGCCATTAAGAAAATGCTTCCTTTTTTGTCCTCTTTGAACCAACTTCTAAATTGTCTGTATTTCCGTTTCAGCATCTTAAGCTCCTTCTTGTAAAGACAATGAAAGGTTGCATACATGACTATCTATCAATATTCTACACGCTTCTACAATATCCTACACTCTTCTACTTTTATAGCATATCATAAATTCAAAGTGCTTGTACACAAAATATGGAAATTTTGTATGTGTTTTTTCTTGGGATATCCTTTTTTGAAAGACTTTGTTTGATGGAACTTGAGCTTTTTCTTTGGAAAGCTGTTGTTTTTTCTTTTCCTTTTTCATTCTTTTTTACATACAATACATTGAGGTGAAATGATGAAAAAGAAAAAGGTTGTTGTCTATGCAATTTCCAAAAATGAGGAACCATTTGTGGACCGTTGGGTCAATTCTATGCAGGAAGCAGATGAAATTTACGTTTTGGATACAGGTTCAACTGACCAAACAGTCGAAAAACTAAGACAAAGAGGAGTTCATGTGAAAACAGAAGAGATTACCCCTTGGCGCTTTGATGTTGCAAGAAATCATTCTTTATCTTTGGTTCCTTTGGATACGGATATTTGTGTTTGTACGGATTTAGATGAAGTCTTTGTAACGGGTTGGCGAGCAAAATTAGAACAACTATGGCAAGACGATACGACAAGACTTGCCTATAATTATGATTGGGCTTTAGATGACAAAGAACAACCACTGGTCAACTTTTATATCGAAAAAATCCATACACGAAAGGAGTATCAATGGACGCATCCTGTTCATGAAGTTTTAACCTATATTGGTTCTCAACAAGAAAAGAAAATCACGACCAATGACATTACCTTAAAACATTATCCGGACCCGACTAAATCTCGGAGTCATTATCTTCCACTGTTGGAAGAATCAGTGAAAGAAGACCCACTTGACGACCGTAACATGCACTATTTAGGGCGAGAATATATGTATTATCAACAATGGGAAAAAGCAATTCAAACACTCCATCGTCATTTAGCTTTAAAAAGTGCTACTTGGAAAGACGAGCGCTGTGCCTCTATGCGTTTTATGGCACGTTGTTATCGCCAATTGGGTTGGATAGAAGAAGCAAAATTATGGACGCAAAAAGCAATTGAAGAAGCACCTTATTTAAGGGACCCTTATCTAGAACAAGCTATTCTTGCCTATCAAATTCAGGACTGGAACACTGTCGTCAATGCCATCTTACAAGCTTTAAAAATCAAAAGTCATCAAAAAACTTACATCAATGAAATCTTTAGTTGGAATGAAACGCCTTATGATTTATTATCCATTGCTTATTATCAGCTTGGAAACTATGATTTAGCAGAACTTTACTGTAAAAAAGCAATTGCAATCAATCCACAAGAGGAACGATTAAAAAATAATCTGAAAGAAATTCAGAAAATGGTTACAGAATAAAAGATAAGATTTTTTTAATTCTATAAAATAAAAGTAGACACAAAAAGATGTGTTTACTTTTTCTTACTAATTTTTTTTTAATTTACTTATTTTATTCATTTTTAATAGGAGTAAGAACTTGTCGAAAAGAGTATGCAATATTCTGTGCTCCACTAGTAAAAGCATAAGAAAATGGGCCTATTACATCATTATCCGTTGCTGGACGTCCACGAACCAACCAAGGAAATTCTTTTTTTAACATATGATAATAATCTTTATACCAATCTGTAATTTCATTTAGAGCATGACCATTACATATTTTTCCTCCACATGCTGTATTAACATCATCGCTTGTATAAAGGTCATAATACTTTTCTGCTGGCCAACTCCGACCTGAAACTGTTGTATCATCTGACAATAACCCACTATAACCTGAATTAATTTCTTTTGTATTTCCTGACATCTTGTTGAATACTCCCATGATGTATTCCCATGCGCCACCTGAAATATCATAAATTCCCGTGATATTTCCCGTTGAACTAGCTCCCGTTCCTTTTTCTTCTACGTCATAGGTATTATTACATATATCTAAACTTGTTGCCGATGGTGTTCCTCCTGAACAACCCGTTATATAAGTACTACAATTATTCTTATAAATTATTTTATTTTCACCAGTATACAATGAATTCCCATATTTGCCGTATTTACTTTGCGTAAGATAGGATATCAGTGCCCACTCTGTATTCTTTGCTGCATGACTATCATACGTACTTTGGTCAAACCCAAAGACATTATCGGATTCTATCATCTGTCTTGATACTAAATCTATCGTTGATATGCGAATATCCCGCCAACTATAGACATTTGGCTTAATAATTGCTTTCTTGGGCTCTTCTGTATTATGTTGAGCTAAACCTGCACTTGTAACTCCAGCACCGGTTCCCTCGCCACTACTGTAGCCAGTTTCAAACTTACCTATCCATATCCCTGAAAGTTCCTCTTCTCCAAACGTGAATCCAGGTGGTGTGTACCAGTTTTTTGGATTTTTTCCTGTATATTGGGCACTCCCTTTTGTATCTTTGTCTTCTACTCCAATAAATTTGACATCAATCTCTCCAGGTAAGGCTTGACTTGGTTCGTCTTTTCTTCCCTCTTCTTTTTTTCCATAGTAATGTTCTCCATCTTCACTTTTGATGGTATAACTGTATCTTGGTATCCATACCCACATCTGTAAGATATCTGCCATTTTCACTTCTGTTCCTGAATTTGCTTGTCGATAATTTGCTCGAGTAGTATTAGTCACTGTCACGGCATTTGCCCACTCTTGTTTGTCATAGTTGTACCAAGCTTGTTCAATGTCTGCTTTCTCCCATCGCTTCTCATTTTCATCATAGACAACTGGTATCATGTTATCTGCTAACACTGGTGGATTCGGATAGTTCAGTTGATTTGCATCAACGGCTACTTTGCTTTGATAACTCTTTCCTTGTTCACTATTTGGAGTGTCCTTATCTAACCAAATTCTCAATTCATAGGTCACCTTATTTTCTTCACCTGGTTGAATTTCTTTACTATAATAAAACTGTTTTAATTCTCCTATTCTTCCCTCTTGTTGACTTCCATCATCGCCTTTGAGTTCATATTTTAAATAGTATGTATCAATGAGTTCTTTCTCTCCAATAGGTCCCTCTTCTATTAAATATAACTTATAATAAGCTTCCATTGTTCCTGTATTCGTAATGGTAAACGTATAAGGTTTTGTCTTTTTCCCTTGTTTATCGGTCATGGTTCCTCTTGGGTCTTCTCGGATGTACTCTCCATCTTGCAGTTTTACTTCCAAAGTTTTTGTAGTTATTGAGATACTTTGTTTTCCCTCTACTAATACAGAAAACAATGCATAACTTGTACCTAAAAAAAGAGCGATTCCAAAAAGAATCAAAACACTCATGATAACAATCATTCTCTTTACATGTTTCGTTTCTTCTTTTTGATTCATCGCTCTTTTATATTTGTTCACTCATGACACCCTCATTCTGATGTCATTATATCTTTTAAACTACCCCCCCCCGATTTTATTCTATTTACGCATAGTATCAGAAAAAAAACACACTAAAAAAAGAAGATTATTATTTTTACTCTTCTTCATCATTTATCTACATATTTCGCAAAGAGAACGTACTACTTCATACTATATACTTTACTGACTTCTTTAGGAGTTAAAGCACGATACTCTCCACTTTTTAAGTTGCCAGTTTCAAAGAATCCATAACGTTCTCTTGTTAATTTTTGCACTTTGAATCCCACTTGTTGAAAAAGTTCCTTTACTTCATGATTTTTCCCCTCTTGAATTGTAATTTCTACATAAGAAGCTTGCGTTTTCAAATCTACTTTTTTTAGTTTTACTCTTTGTGGATATACTTTACTATTTCCCAATAAAACGCCTTTCTTTAAAAGATTGATTTGCTCTCCTTTGATGATTCCTTCTAATTTTGCCAAATAGACTTTAGAAACTCCATGCGATGGATGCATTAAAATATTCGCAAACTCTCCATCATTCGTCAAAAGTAACACACCTGTCGTATCATAATCCAATCTTCCAACTGGATAAATTTTTTCTTCACATTCAATCAAATCAACAACTGTTTTTCTACTCTTCTCATCTTTCGTCGTCGTAATAACGCCCCTTGGCTTATTTAATAAAAAGTAAACTTTCTTTGCCTTATTAATTTCTTTTCCATCCACTTCAATCTTATCCTTAGGCGAAACTTTTGTTCCTAGTTCTGTGACACGTTCTCCATTCACAAAAACAAGTCCTTTTTGAATCAATTCTTCCGCTTTTCTACGTGATGCAATTCCGCTTTGCGCAATCACCTTTTGTAAACGTTCCATACTATCCCTCTTTTTTATTGTATCATATTCAAAAGAAAAAGGGTTTCCCCTTATTCCAAAACAATCAAAGATAATTTTTTATCCTCATGAACAAAAGTAAGCGTTGCTTCATCTTGATAGTCTAAATCTTTCTTATAAGTCCATTTCAGAGTAACTTGATATGCATTCTCATCAACTGTATCTTGATAACTATATGGTAATTCTTCTGTTTTTTCAATTTCAATTTGATCGACCGTAGGAAGTTCTTGTTCTCGAGTTCCATATAAATCATTTTCAACATATTTATATATCGTATTCTCTGCTTTGGTCAAAAATGTGGATAAAGCAGCAGAATGCACAAACATTTTTCCACCAATATCTGTCTTAGCATCTTTATCACTTAAGGTATAAAAATCAAGAACAAACATCTGAGCAATTTGTTGAACATAAGCTTCTTCATCTACTTCTTTTTCTGCCAAAATTTTTTTAAGTTTTTCAAACATTTTTTTATATTCTTGACTATCATTGTCATTTAACTGATAACCATATTCTTTAATTTCACTGACAATTTTCACTTCTTTGGCCTTTCTACTAGAACCGCTAAAGAAAATCCGATAGCCAAGAAAAAGAATCACGACAACTAATAGTATCATTATAATAGTAATCAGTCTCTTTACACTTTTTTTAAGTTTCATAAACCCCTCCTACTCTTGTTCTTCTTTTTTTGGATTTAATAAATCAAAAACAATCATATCATTAGATACATCTAATAATTTTTCTGCATAATCATTATTCTGTTCAATATAATCATCTTCAATAATTTCCCCGTCTTTAAGAAGCATGTATTCTCCTTTTTGACTATTATAATAAACCTTATTCGTAATCCAATTTCCATTTGGGAAAACAACCACATTCTTATCTTTTATAGAGAAGATATCATGTCCTAAAGCATAAGGATTTGAAAAGCCAAACATATTTCCAAGGGTTGGCATGGCATCAATCATTCCCATGGTATTTTCTACAACCCCATGTACTTTTTTATCTTTTGTCCAAATAATGAAAGGCACTTTTCGATCCAATTCATAATTATAAGAAGTGTATTCTTTATAAGTTGGATCTGACTCCTCTTTAACAGTATCTGTCTTTGTATCATAATTATTCAAACGAATGTAGTCATTTTTAGGAAGTCTTGCATCATGGTCGCCATAAAGAATAAAGACGGTATTCTCAAGCAAACCATTTTCATCTAAAGCTTTTAAGAATTCTCCAAGGGCTTGGTCGGCATAATGAAGAGACTTAAAGTAATTTCCAAGTTTCGTTCCCTCCATATAAGGATGGGAAATCACTTCAGTACTGCCATCTTCTTTGGTAACCGTTTCTTTGATATCCACATCAAACTCCCCATATTTTTCTACATCTGAAAATGGCGTATGATTTGTTAAACTGATAAGTAATCCATAGAATGGCTCTCCTTTTTTCTCTTTGATTTTCTTAATTTTCTCAACAGATTGTGCATAGAAAGACTTATCAGATAAACCAAGGCCAATCACATTTTCCTTATCCACATCATATGTTTCTTTACTATAGAACTTATCATAACCTAAACTTTGATGCATCGCCCGACGATTCCAAAAATCAGCATTATTAGCATGCATACTAAAGGTATAATATCCTTTTTCACTAAAGTATTTAGGAATTGCATTATAAGTTCTATCAAAGTAGCTAACAAAAGCTGTTCCTGATTTTGTCGGCATCAAAGAAGTATTGAATGTCAACTCAGTATCACTACTGGTTCCAACACTTACTTCGGAATAGAAATTAGAGAAAAACAATCCCTCTTTTGCTAAACGATTTAAGGTTGGAGTTACCTCTTGTCCATTAAACGTTCTATTAAGAGCAATATCCTGAATACTTTCTCCATGAATGACAATGACGTTCTTGCCTTCAAAAATATTGGTATATTTATTGGTTGTATCTACTTTTTCCCTACTTTCAAAATAGGATTCGAAATTTTTCTTTGCCTGGTCATATCCAAAAATAGAATTGATTTTTGGTTGTAAACTCACAAACACATCATTCAACTGATACAAATAAATTCCAAAGCGCATGACAATATATTCACGATTCCATTGTTTAACGAATCGACCAATCTCTAAAGAAGATAGACTCACTGTAAAGACAATAAAAATACAAGCAGAAGCAACTAAACTCTTTAAAGTTCTTTTCTTTCTTTCTTTTTTCGTATCTTCTTTTCGATAATATCCTTTTTTCTTTAAGCGAATATGAACAAAAATAAAAGCAATAAACCCTAAAATATAAACTAAATCTTTCAATTGTAACACATTTTCAACAACAGCATCTCCTACTGGAGCAATAAACTGGGCAAGTGATAACATAGAAGCACTTGCAAATGAAGTATAAAATGTATAATAAATGGAATTAATTACACAGATGGCTGTTAAAATGAGATGAACAATCAATAAATATGTAAAACGATTTTTATTTTTAAACAAATAAGAAAAAGAACCTAAGAGGATAATGACGCCCACATCAGCAATAATTGGCTTGAATGACAAATAGTTTTCCAGGGTTGGCATTGTAAAGAAACGTAAAAGAATGGCATTGATTAGACAAGTAATGACAAAAGCTGTAAACAATGCATTTTCCTTGAAAAACTGTTTCCATTGTTTTTCTTCTTTAAATCGTTTCATTTTTCTTAAAATTTTCTCTTTCCATTGATTCATTTTTTTCTTCATAAAATTACCTCGTAACATTCATTATAACAAACTTCTTCTTATTTTACAAATTGTCCTTTGCATAATGATAAAGACGCCTTGCGATACAAGTACCTAAATACAAGAAAAAAATCCCTTGACTGATTTGAATCACAGCTACTAATAGATTATTCTGATAGATGGAGGTAATATCATTGATGACAATCTTTTTTTCACTACATTCTACGACAAAGAGAACAAATAAAAAGAAAATCGGCAATAACAAAAGATAGGAAAGTAATTTATGTCGCTTGGTATAACGAGTTGTAAACATCGTCTTGATGAAACAGAAGGAAGCAATTAAAATCGTTAAAAAATAAATAGGAATTGGGCTGAAATAAAAATATTCTACCATTTTTTTTAGAATCTCTCGAAGTGCTAAAAAGAAAGGCTGGGCAAAAAGAATGATAAACGATAGTAAAAAATAGCAAAGCAGTGCTGTTAAAAACCAATTCACACTTTTTCTTTGATATTTTAAGTTAAAGAGTAAAAAAAGAAAAAGGAGGATAAAAATAATGATGATTTCTATCTGTAAAACTGAACTAAAACTTTTTGATAGAATGCGTCCTATTTTTTCAAATAGATTCATTGTTATTCCCTCCTTTTTATTCTTTTTTAAATCCGTTCAAATAGATAAATCGATTGATGATAATCATCTTGATAAGTACAGGTGATTAAGGTAAGAGTTGTTTTGTCAAAGTTTCTAAAAATAGCAATCTTGCCTGTTTTCTCTTGAACATCTATTCTAACAAGTTGGTAGGTATACTTTTCATTTTTATAAGTCACGGATGCTTTATCTCCAACTTCTAATTGATGGAGATTGGCAAAATAAGAATTATAGCCATATCCAGAATGTCCCATTAAAATAAAGTTGCCTTTTTCTTTGTTCGGAAAATCTGCACTTTGGGCAATAGCGATATTATAGTCGACTTGGTTATATTTTGACTTTTTCGAAACAAATCCTCTTCGTAATCCTATCTTAGGAATACTTAAATAGCCGATATAATCATAATGATAAGTAGGTTGTTGTGGCGCTTCCTCTGTCTGTGGGATATTTTCTAGTGATGTGACATTTTCATCGATTACAGTTTCTTCCTTTTCTTCTTGCTCGTATAGTTTCAAGTGCATTTCAGAGAAGACTTCTTCTTTTAGTTCCTTTAAAAGAGGCGTTAAAAAGAGAAGACAGGCAAGGAAAAGAAGAAAAGAGCCAACGAGAAATATGCGGCTCTTTTTACTTCGATTATGATTCATGGTGTGGTTCTTTGACTGCAACGATGATAAGTACTACACCAATTATAAATGCTATAGCGCCAATAATATATAGATATGGTGGAATGGTGGATGCTGTATTTGGTACAGGGATTTCTGGAACATTTTCCATTTCAACCTCAGTTACTTGTCCTTTTTCTACTGTAAAGTCAACACTGGTTGTCTTTTGTTGATAGCCCTCAGGAACAATCGTTTCTGTTAAAGTATACTCTCCCTCAGCGATTGGGTCGATGACATGTGGTTCTTTACCGGATACCCATTGGTCAACAATCTCACCTGTTTTCTTATTTGTAACGACCATGGTTGCTCCCTCAAGCTCTTCACCCGTAGTGGCATCTACTTTACTAACTTTAACACTTCCCATTGGAATTTCTAAGACAAGGGTAAATTCTGTATTCTTTGGCTCAATTTTTATCGCACCTATTAAAATCTTTTGATAAGTATCTTGGGCCGGATTGTAGAGATAAGCTTCATTTCGAACAAAGCTTCCTGTAAATTGCACATTCAGTTTTAACGTATTCTCTTCTTGTAGTTTATCTACAGGAACTCTAAACTTCACTTTTTGGCCACTTGTTAATACCGTTCCTTTTTCTACTTTGACATTCTGTTCATTATAAAAGGTAACATCATTACTATCTGAGGTGAAAGAATAACCTGTATAGTTGCTTCCTGTATGTTGTGGTTCAAAAAGACTACTTTCAATATAAGCACCATTTTCTACTAAATGATAAGAAATCGTTTCTTTATTAATGGAAATTCCATAATTGGTATCTTCTGTAAAATTATAAGCGGCATTGATGAGAGGTTCCATCGTAGACCAATATTGAGAGGCCTTGATACTCGCCTTTTCGGTAGAAAGCAATTGATTTTTCCAGTAATGTGTCGCAGTAGGATTTTCTACTTCTCCGTTTTCAACACATTTTTCCTCATTGATATTTCCTTTCGAAGTATCACACTGGTTCACATCATCTGAATATCCTGCTTTTCTATCTTGATAATACCAAATCGTTAATTGAGCAATATACTGTTTTTCTTCAATATTTTTTCCTGGTAAAAAATTAGGATTTACTGGATAAAGTTGTGTTAATAAATATGCTAAACCACGGTCAGCAACAGGACTTGCTTCTTTGTTATAGGTAATATCTGGCATTTGTCTTTTCCATCTATCTAAACAAAAGACATCATACGTAGTTCCATGGTCATCTTGGGCATAAAATCTTTTTACTAAACTAATACCATCAATGTATTCACTCCGAGGATCTTGTTCTATCTTAGATGTCAGTTTTTCAGGAAGTTCTTGGACAAATAACTCAGCAGCATAGCTAATGCCCAACATTTGCGTAATTCCAACGCCAGCAATAATGAAAATAAAGAGAATTGCTGTAAAAAAGGTACTTTTTACAGAATTATCCACATTTTTAAACTTTTCTCTCACTGTCAGTTCTTTTTTCTTTGTTTTTCTTTGACTGCTTGTTTTTGTTGTTTTCAATTTTCCCACCTCTACTCTATATAGCATTATAACAAACACTTCCAAAAAAGTAAATATATTTGCGCTTGGATTTTCATGATAAAATAGGAACTTTAGGTCGAAAAAATTTTCTCTATTCTAGAAAAATAAAACGCTGTTTTTTGATTTTGAATCGTTCTTTGCGAAGCAAAAAATCTTCTTCTATCGGATGCTTAGAGGAACACAAAATCAAATATTCCTCGGCTTGTTCATCATACAAAATAATATATTTTTCATCCTCCATTAAGGTTGTTTGTTGTAGTGAAATTCCTAAATAAGTAAGAAGAGCACAAAATTTTTGATTTTCGTAGCGGTGAAGCCATAGTCTTTCAAAGGTTTCTCTTGCAAGTAAATCGTTTTTTTTCATAAAGCCTCCTACTTATAATATAAGCTTTTTTCTTCCGTTCTTTTTATTTTTCTTGCACAATTTCAAAACATGCATCTAATTGAGGCAACTCTTTTTTATCCGTATAAAGATAAGCCAGCACTTCCCCTTGTTGTACTTCGTCTTGTTCTTGTTTGCATAAATAAATGCCACTGGCATAATTGATTTGTTCTTCTAGAGAATCTCTAGAAGCTCCAAGTTGTTTTGCACAAAAAGCAATTTTTCGGGCATGAATTTTTTGAATTTTTCCACTTTTTTTCGCAACATAGGGAATTTTGGGACAAGGGATAGAAAGAGAAGTTAAATCGCCACCTTGCGTTGTTATCCAGGTCGTGAATTTTTGATAAGCCGAACCGTCCTCTAAAGTTTTGATAACTTTTTCTTGGGCCTTTTCCAAAGGAATTTTCAAAGCAAGTGCAACCATTTTGCTGGCAACTTCTATGCAAGTTTTTCGTAGCTTTCCTTTTACTTTTCCTTGTAAGACGTCAATTGCTTCAAGAACTTCTAATCGATTGCCAATCGCATTTCCAAGTGGAGAGGACATATCAGAATAAATAAAATCTACTTTACAATGATAAAAGAGAGCAATTTTTCCCATCAATGCAGCTAGTTGTTCGGCTTCTTGCCGTGTTTTTAGAAAAGCTCCTTCTCCATATTTCATATCAAACACGAATTTTTTCGCACCACCTGCAATTTTTTTACTCATAATGCTGATAGCAATTAAAGGTATAGAGGATACCGTTCCAGTTACATCGCGAAGCGCATACGTTCTTTTATCAAGTGGGACAATATCTTCTGTTGGACTTGTCACCACAATACCAATTTTTTCCACTTGATTTCTAATTTCTTCCATGGAAAGATTCACACGATATCCTGGGATAGATTCTAGCTTATCAATGGTCCCTCCTGTAAGGCCAAGGCCTCGCCCACTCATTTTAATGACAGGAATTCCTAAAGAAGCAACAATTGGAGCAACAACTAGTGTGACTTTATCCCCCACACCTCCTGTTGAATGCTTGTCAACCAAACAATCACTTTGTGGAAAAACAAGTTGCTTTCCACTTTGAAGATAACATTCTACAAATTGAAAAACTTCCGATTCCGTTAAGCCATTGCAACAAATTGCCATTAAAAAGGCACTCATTTGATAGTCTTTCACAGTCCCATCTAAATATCCATTTAAAAAGAATGTAATTTCTTCATTTGTTAGTTGTTCTTTCTGTCTTACTTTTTCAATTATTTCTACAATCATCATCTTACCCTCCTATTTTTATTATACACGAAATTGGCAAGAAAAAAGAAGAACTGAATGATTTTTGTTTTCCAAATAAAAAAGTGCAAACAAAAAGAAAAAGCAAATCTTGCCTTTCCTTATTGTACTTCATTAGTTATATCTTCTTTTAACGACATAACCTAAGCCGAAGCCACTTAGAAGCATCAGTCCACCTAAAAGAATGACATTGATATCTCCTGTGTTTGGATTTGTCTCTTCTGGTTCTTCTGGTGTTACTGGAACTTGTGGATGTGCTTCATCATATAACTCTTCATAAGTTTCTGGAGTAAATACTGGTTCTTCACTATCCTTTGGTTTCAAAGTGATTTCCTTAGGATCAATGATAACTTCTAAAACTTGTTCATAATCATCTTCGTTATCATCCCAACTAAATTCCCAAGTTTTCACAATACTTTCTCCTGATGTGGCAGCTGCCTCTAGTTCTTCTTTCGTAACACTCACATAGACACTCACATATTCGTCTTGGCCATCATCTTTTGCATCATTCCATTGGAAGACACGATATTCTCCTTCAACGCCAAGAGAGTCTGTTCCTACTTTCGCCCGACGAATTTTCGCTTTGTCAGCTTGAATTCCAGTTGGCTTTGTTACTTTAAAACCAAACCAAGCAGCTTCATAACCTCTTTCTCCTGTTTCTTGCACTTTTAGTTCAATACTTCCAGTATAAGTAACAGTTACTTTTGCTTCTTGGCTTCCAACGATGGTTGGAACAGGCGCTGTTTTTACAGAATCTGAAGGGCGATATTCTTCCACCTTAGCATATTTTGCTGGATCAGTATCAGCATATACAAATGGAACGAATAAGACGCTTGCCATGAAAACAGCAACAAAATATTTTACTTGTTTCATATCACAGTTCTCCTTTCTTACCACTATTCTATAATAATCTCCCCCCCCCAAGTCAATATTTTTCTTTTCAATTCTGTCAAGGGTTTGAAATTATTTCCTAAATTATTTACTTAACATCCCGTTTTTATTTGAACGTTATCAGGTGCAGTCTTACATCTCGCCAATATATTCCAATAGCTTTAAGAACAATTTCATGTATTCTTTAGAAAGTCCCTTTTTCTTGAGCTTTCGAATGGCAATACGTTTTTTACTAATTGTATTTTCTCCAAACATAATAGAAGCGATTTGCTCTTTTAAATAAGTATTAATTTGTAGGTCCATTAAGATGCTATTAATATCTTCATTCATCACACGAACAGCATCAATTTCAATATCCCTTCCTTTACAATTGATTGTCACTTGACCAATTGTTGGAACCTCTTGAAGTTCAACGACAAAATCATTGTCTTCTACATAAGAAGTGAGTTCTAATTTTTCATCATTAAAGAAAGCTTCAACTTGATCTGCCTGTTTGGTATTACGAAAACGAATTCGATAATTTCGTTTCTCAGGGGCAATACCACTTTTTCCCTCTTTAGAACGAATAATTAAAGTGTAATTGTTTTGAAGATAGTTATAGTCAAAATCGGTTTTCAAATAAAATCCCTCTTTATAAAGAGAAGTCACTCCATCATCTTCATAAAGCGTATAAACATTTGAAATTCCTGGGAAAATATGCACTTCTAAGTCTGTGGGAAGTCCGATATTATTGCGGTCACTTTTATTAGAAAGCGGAATAATAGCGCCACTTTTCGCAAATAGAGGATATTCTTCTTCTGCATAGAAAGAAACATATTTCCGATTTCCTAAAAACTTTTTCCCTGTACGGAACTCATACCAAATTCCCTCAGGAATAAAGAATCTTTGAATGGTACGATTCATTGTCGGATCTTTCTTTGTCAAAATCGGACAAACAAGGAAAGAATTTCCAAAGAAATATTGATACTTATAAGAGGCATCATCATACACCCAAGGATATTGATAATAGAAAGGTTCAATCAAAACTTTCCCCTCATGATAATAACGATATGCTTCTGTATATAAATAAGGAATTAAACGATGACGTAACCGCATGTAATCACTTGCGATTGTTTCCGTTTTGATATCCCAAATCCAAGGTTCTTTCTTATAATATTTTCCTCTTGCACTGTGAATTCTGAAAATGGGGCTAAAACAACCCAATTCTATAAAACGAATATAAAGTTCGCTTTCTTCAATTCCACCATGATTACCACCAATATCATGACTCCACCAAGAAACACCAATATTGGCTGCATTCATATTAGAATAAGCAACATCTCTTAAGGTATCCCAAGAAATTTCATTGCTTCCAGCATATAAAACTGGATATAGATGACCCGCCATTAACGCATTTCTAGACAAATGAAGACTTCGTTTTGCTGGATTCCTACCAATATCTTGATACATCATACGGTTATAACACAAGAGTTTGTAAGGATTCGATTCTGCTTGATAGTCACTCCAAAAAAAGTCAACACCTAAAGCTTCCAATGGATGTAAGAAAAGTTTAAAATAAATATCCATCAATTTAGGATTTAAAGGGTCAAACAAGATAATCTTATTATTCTCAATCCCTAAATATTGACACGCTTGTTGGTAAAAACTCTCATGTGGATAGAAGCCTCCTGTTGGGTCAACTCTTAACCCTAATCGAATATTTTTTTCATGCAGCTTATAAATCGTTTTCTCAGGAGCTGGGAACAAGTCTTGATTGAATGTAAATCCTGTTCGTAAATCTTTCATCTCTCCTACATTTCGATAATGCCAATCTTTATCTAATAAAATCACAGAAATCGGAATCTTTCTTCGTTCAAAATGATTCGCAAGCTCTAAAAGTTCTTTATCATTATAAGCATAGTTTTTGCTCCACCAATTTCCAAGTGCATATCTAGGTAAAAGTGCTGGCATCCCTGTCAACTGAAAATAATCTTCTAATGCTTTCGTAAAATCTTTATAGTATAAAAACACATAAATATCTGCACTTTGGGCTTCTCGATTGTAAAGGGTCCCATCTGCTGCATAAAGCAGTGAATTGCTGTCATTGATAGAAGCAAAGCCATCGAGTGAAAATAAACCTCTTTCATTTCGTCTTGATATCGAGATATCTTTCGCCATCATATTGCCATTATAGTTTTTGACTTCCGGATGGCCATAATACCAATCTCGGTCATTTTCCTTACTGTTCGTAATTAAGGAAATCTTTAAATTTTTCATCGGATCGACTTTACTTCCCGTAAAAGGCGCTTCTTTGTTATACAGTAAATGAAAATATTTTGTAGTAATTTCTAATGTTTTGGTATCTTGTCTAACTTGGAATTCAGGAAATCCTAAATAACGATTTTGAACCAATTGACTAGGAGCATCGACAAACTTACCGGATTCACTATACTCGAGGCGAACAAGGCGCTCCGTTAGTACAGAAATTCGATACTTTTTTCCTTTGAAAACACATTTTTCATCAGTCATGCCTTTGGAAAGGTCCACTTCAAATTGTTTTCCTAATGGATACATCTTCTTCACCCTTTCTATTCTACTAAAATATAGAATACCACAAAAATGAAAAGATGAAAAGTTCTTCTCATCTTCTTTTCATCTAAATTTGCTTTTTTTTGTTCGAAATGAAAAGCTTTCATCTTTTAATCTTCGTCTAAAAACTGCATATAGTATTCATCATACGTGATATTATTCTCATGAATATACTTGGCAATTTCTTTTCCTACATAGCGATAATGCCAAGCTTCACATTTATA
>CANQOD010000002.1 GCA_947625395.1 uncultured Bacilli bacterium | reverse complement strand
ATCCAAAATGGTTCTTTTTTCTTTTGAAAATAATAAAATATGTTATCTCAATGTTCAACAGTTTGCAAAAAACAGTAAAAAATCAATAAAAAATGCAAAAAATGGTTGCGTTTTCCTTATTTTATATGCTAAAATTAAATACGTGTGACTGCTTAGATGTGAGAGGTTGCCGATACACCAGGTTAAGTTGTAAACTGATTATCGGGTTATTCGCACGGAGCAAGTCTATACTCGATATAGGCGAAGGGAGGATTTAAGAATGTCAACAGAAAGACTACGCATTAAGCTAAAAGCTTATGACCATAGAGTTCTTGACAACGCTGTCACCAAGATTGTGGAAACAATCAAAAGAAGTGGAGGAGAAATTTCAGGACCCGTACCACTTCCAACAGAAATTGAGAAATTTACAATCTTACGTGCAGTACACAAATACAAGGATTCACGTGAGCAATTCGAAATGCGTACACACAAAAGACTTATTGATGTTAAAAATCCAAGTAAGGAAGTTATGGACGCACTAACACGTCTTGACTTACCAAGCGGAGTAGACATCCAAATCAAAACAAAATAATAGGAGGAAAAATAAATGAAAGGAATCTTAGGTACAAAAATCGGAATGACCCAAGTATTTACTCAAAATGGTAAATTAATTCCGGTGACTGTTGTTGAAGTTGAACCTAATGTAGTTACGCAAATTAAAACAACAGAAAAAGATGGTTATGATGCCATTCAATTAGGATACAAAACAGTATCTGCTAAGCATAGCAACAAACCAAAAATGGGTCATACAAAAAAAGCTGGATGTGAACCTAAGCGCTTCTTAAGAGAAATTCGAGGTGTAAACGTAAATGATTACACGCTTGGACAAACTCTAGACGCTTCAGTATTCACAGAAGGTGAAATGGTTGACGTGAGTGGAGTAAGTAAAGGAAAAGGTTTCCAAGGTGTTATCAAACGTTACAACCAAAGCCGTGGACCAATGGGACATGGTTCTCAATATCATCGTGGTGTAGGTTCATTAGGAACACTAAGACCAATGCACGTCTTAAAAGGTAAAAAATTACCAGGACATATGGGACATGTCATGACAACTGTACAAAACTTAGTCATTGTACAAGTCGACACAGAAAACAACTGCCTTTTAATTAAAGGAAATGTTCCAGGACCAAAAAATAGTTTAGTTTTAATTCGTACTGCTGTAAAAAATAAAGATACAGTACAAAAAATGGAAGAATTAATCACCTATCAAGAAATTGAAAATCAAGAAGCAGTAGAAACAGTTGAAGTAACAACAGAAGCCAATGAAGAAGCTGTTGAAACTCCAGTTGAAGAAGCTCCAGCCCAAGAAGAAACAACCCAAGAAGCTGCACCAATAGAATCTACTCAAGATACAAACGAAACAACTGACGAATCATCACAAGAAGAAAAACAAGAAGCATAGTCATAGAAAAACGAACAAACAATACGCATTGTGATGAAAGGAGGAAATAGGATGAAAAAAGTAAAACTTTTAAACCTTAAAGGTGAAGAAATAAAAGAATTAAAACTAAATGAAGAAGTATTTGGGATTGAACCCAATCAAAAAGTAATGTACGATGCCGTGATTTTAGCACAAGCATCATTAAGACAAGGAACACACTCTACAAAGAATCGTTCAGAAGTATCTGGTGGAGGACGTAAACCTTGGAGACAAAAAGGAACAGGACATGCTCGTCAAGGTTCTATCCGTGCTGTACAATGGGTAGGTGGAGGACGTTATGGAACTCCAGTACCACGTGATTATGGCAAAAAAATGAACCGTAAAGAAAGACGTTTAGCCCTAAAGAGCGCTTTATCAGAAAAGTTTGCCAACAATGAAGTTATCGTCATGGAAGAATTAGCATTCCAAACACCAAAGACCAAAGAAATGGTTGCTTTATTAAACACATTAAAAGTTGCCGATAAAAAAGTCTTAATCGTCGTTGACACCTTTGATGAAAATGTCATTCTTGCTAGCCGTAACTTACAAAACATTGCTTTGATTGCAAACGATGAAGTCAACGTCTTAGACCTTGTCAATGCAGACATTGTCATCTTTACAGAAGGAGCACTTACAAAAATAGAGGAGGTGCTTAAGTAATGGATACTAAGTACTTAGAAATTATCAAAGCACCTGTGATTACAGAAAAATCACAAGATAGAGCAAACCTTGGACAATACGTTTTCAAAGTTGACTCTCGTGCCAATAAGACTGAAATTAAAAATGCAATTGAACGAATCTTCAAAGTCAATGTCAAAGAGATTCGTACATTAAATGTAAAACCTAAGAAAAGAAGAGTTGGACGTTATAGTGGATTGAGCAATCGTACCAAAAAAGCGATTGTAACACTCAAAGACGGACAAACCATTGATCTTGGTTAGAAGGAGGAAATAAAATGGCAATTAGAAATTATAAACCTACTACACCAGGACAAAGAAAGAAAAGTACGCTTGTCAATAACGAGATTACAAAGAAAACTCCAGAAAAGAGCCTTGTTGTAACAGCGAAGAAAAATGCAGGACGTAATAATCAAGGAAAAATTACCGTTAGACATCAAGGTGGCGGAGCAAAAAGAAAATATCGTATCATTGATTTTAAACGTAATAAATTTGATATTCCTGGTACAGTAGCAAGTATTGAATATGACCCAAATAGAACGGCAAATATTGCCCTTATCAACTATCGTGATGGAGAAAAAAGATATATTCTTGCTCCAAAAGGATTAGAAGTTGGAACTGAAATTATGTCAGGTCAAGGTGCAGATATCAAAACAGGAAATGCACTACCTATTATGAATATTCCCGTTGGTACAGTGATTCATAACATTGAACTTCGTCCTGGAAAAGGTGGAAGCTTAGCAAGAAGTGCTGGTGCTTCTGCACAAATCCTTGGTCGTGAAGGAAACTATGTCATGATTCGTTTATCAAGTGGAGAACAAAGAAAAGTACTTGGTACTTGTATGGCAACCATCGGTGAAGTTGGAAACGAAGATGCAAGTTTAGTTAAACTTGGAAAAGCAGGACGCAAACGTCACATGGGCATTCGTCCAACAGTACGTGGTTCTGTTATGAACCCTAATGACCATCCACATGGTGGTGGTGAAGGACGTGCTCCAGTCGGACGTAAAGCGCCACTGACACCTTGGGGTAAAAAAGCACTTGGACTTAAAACACGTAATAATAAAAAGACGGATAAATTTATTGTTCGCCGTCGTGAAAGTAAATAGGAGGGAACTATGGCAAGAAGTTTAAAGAAAGGACCTTATGTATTCGAACGATTACTAGAAAAGGTTCAAGAATTAAATAAAAGCGGAAAAAAAGAAGTCATTAAAACTTGGTCAAGACGCTCTACCATTTATCCTGACTTTATTGGACATACCTTTGCTGTTCATAACGGACGTGAATTTATCCCTGTTTATGTAACAGAAGATATGGTTGGACACAAGTTAGGAGAGTTTGCCTTAACTCGTAAATTTGGTGGACACGGACAAGACAAGAAAAAGTAAGAGGGAGGAAATATAAATGGAAGCAAAAGCAATCGCAAAATCACTTCGAGTTTCTCCCATTAAAACACGTTTAGTCGTTGATTTAATTCGTGGAAAAAAAGTAAGTGATGCACAAAATATTTTAAGTAACATGAATAAAAAGCCAGCACGGTTTGTTAAGAAAGTTCTTGATTCAGCAATTGCTAATGCAGTGAATAATAATCAAGCTGATGAAAGCACTTTATATGTAAAAGAAGCAAGAGTAGATGCAGGACCTGTTATGAAAAGAGTATTATTCGATTCACGTGGTCACATCGGACACAAAGATAAAAGAACAAGTCACATTATTATTACTGTGGCAAGTAAATAACTGAAGGAGGAGACTTATGGGACAAAAGGTTAGTCCAAATGGACTTAGACTTGGTATCAATAAAGACTGGGAAGCAAAATGGTATGCCAATAAAAAAGATTTCGCAAGTACATTAGACCGTGATATCAAAATCCGTAAGTACTTAAGCAAAAACTTAAAGAATGCCGGAATTGCCAAAGTCGAAATTGAAAGAACTTCTAAGAAATGTGAAGTCATTGTTCATACATCAAAACCAGGAATTATGATTGGTCGTGGTGGTGAAGAAATAGAAAAACTAAAGAAGAACCTTTCAAACGTTGCAGGAGAACCTGTACAAATCACGATTGCTGATATCAAAAAAGCCGATATCAATGCCCAACTTGTTGCTGATTCCATTGCCAATCAAATTTCAAACCGTGCTTCATTCAGAATGGCACAAAAACGTGCTATCAGAAATGCAATGAAAGCCGGAGCAAAAGGAATTAAAACACAAGTATCAGGACGTTTAGGTGGTGCCGAAATGGCAAGAAGCGAAGGATATACAGAAGGAACAATTCCTCTACATACACTTCGTGCAGATGTTGATTATGCGACGAGTGAAGCCGATACAACATTTGGAAAAATTGGAGTTAAGGTATGGATTTACAAAGGTGAAATTCTTCCTTCAAAAAAAGGTAAAGGAGGTAAGTAGACATGTTAATTCCATCAAGAACAAAATACCGTCGTGTACATCGACTTCCTTATGAAGGAAAAGCAAAAGGAAATACAGAACTACACTTTGGTGACTATGGATTACAAGCAAAAGAAGGCGCATGGATTACAGCCAATCAAATCGAAGCAGCTCGTGTTGCCATGACACGTTATATGAAACGTGGTGGAAAAGTATGGATTAATATATTCCCACACTTACCACTTACAGCAAAACCAATTGGAACACGTCAAGGAAAAGGTAAAGGTAATGTCGAAGGATGGGTTGCCGTTGTAAAAGAAGGTAAAATCATGTTCGAAGTTGCTGGAGTATCTGAAGAAGTTGCTCGTGAAGCTTTACGCCTTGCTAGTCACAAGTTACCAATTAAATGCAAATTTGTAAAAAAAGAAACTGGTGGTGAAGAGTAATGAAGGTCAAAGAAATTAGAGAAATGACAACCGAGGAGATTCATCAAAAATTAAAAGAATGTAAAGAAGAATTATTCAACCTACGTTTTCAACAAGCAACTGGAAACCTAGAGAAACCTTCAAGACTAAGAGATTTAAGACACACCGTTGCAAGATTAAAGACCGTTCTTAAAGAACGCGAAGAAGCAAAGTAGGAGGATAATCTTATGGAAAAGAAAAGTCGTGAATTAACAGGAACAGTTGTCAGTTCAAAAAACAATAAGACAATTACTGTTTTAGTGGAAACTTATAAAATGCATCCACTATATCATAAAAGAGTAAAATCTTCTAAGAAATATAGTGTACATGATGAAACGAATAAAGCAAAAGTTGGAGATGTTGTACGTATTGTTGAAACACGTCCAATTTCAAAAACAAAACATTTCTATTTAAAAGAAATCGTAAAAGAAGCAGTTATTCTATAACTCTAAAGTAAAGGAGGAAAAATTGATGGTACAACAAGAAACTAGGTTGAAAGTTGCTGATAATTCTGGTGCTCGTGAAGTCTTAGTCATTCGTTGTCTTGGCGGAAGCCATAGAAAGACAGCCAATATCGGAGATGTCGTTGTAGCAACTGTAAAACAAGCAATTCCAAATTCAGCTGTTAAAAAAGGAAAAGTTGTCAAAGCAGTTATCGTACGTACGAAACAAGGAGTAAGACGTGACGATGGAAGTTATATCAAATTTGATGATAACGCTTGTGTCATTATTCGTGATGATAAGAGTCCAGTTGGAACACGTATATTTGGTCCAGTGGCACGTGAACTTCGTGAGAAAGATTATATGAAAATAGTATCACTTGCTAAGGAAGTACTATAAGGAGGATATGATGAAATTAAAAGTTGGAGATAAAGTAGTTGTTATATCTGGCGCTGACAAAGGCAAAGAAGGAAAAATCATCAAAACCTTAAGAAACGAAGATAAAGTCATCGTAGAAGGTGTGCACATTGTTAAAAAACATCAAAAAGGAAATGGACAAGAAACTGGTGGTATTTTAGAAAGAGAAGCACCAATTCATGTATCCAATGTCATGATGGTTGACCCTAAAACAAAAAAGGGAACACGTGTAGGATATACAACCGAAAAAGATAAAAAAATAAGAATCAGTAAAAAATCAAACGAAAAGCTTGATTAGTGGAAGGAGGGTATTTTAATGAACCGCCTAAAAGAAAAATACTTAAAAGAAGTTGTTCCAAGTTTACAACAAAAATACAATTATAAGTCAATTATGGAAGTACCAAAACTTGAAAAAATTGTCATCAATATGGGAGTTGGAGATGCAACAAGCAATTCTAAGTTATTAGATGCAGCAGTTGAAGACCTTACAAAGATTGCAGGACAAAGACCTGTTGTGACAAAAGCAAAGAAATCCATCGCCGGATTCAAAGTAAGAGAAGGACAATCCATTGGTTGCAAGGTAACATTACGTGGAGAAAACATGTATACATTCCTTGATAAATTAATCGCAATTGCACTTCCTCGTGTTCGTGATTTCCGTGGTGTTAGTCCAAAAGCTTTTGATGGACGTGGAAATTATACAATGGGAATCAAAGAACAATTAATTTTCTCAGAAATTGACTATGATGATGTTGTGAAAGTTCGTGGTATGGATATTATCTTCGTCACAACTGCAAAGACAAATGAAGAGTCATATGACTTATTAGCAGGACTTGGAATTCCTTTTAGAAAGTAATTGGAGGGTAAAAATGGCAAAGAAAAGTATGATTGTAAAAGCAAATCGTGAGCCTAAATACAAGGTACGTGCTTATACTCGTTGTGCAAGATGTGGAAGACCACATGCCGTAATGAGTAAGTTCGGAATCTGCCGTATTTGCTTTCGCGAATTAGCTTATAAAGGACAAATACCAGGAATTAAAAAATCAAGTTGGTAATCTGGTATTATAGGAAAGGAGAAACAAAAGATGGCTGTAGTAACGGATACAATTGCAGATATGTTAACCCGTATCAGAAATGCAAATCAAATGCGTTATACGGAAGTAGTTGTCCCTTCTTCAAAGTTAAAGCTTGAAGTTGCAAGAATTTTAAAAGAAGAAGGATTTATTGAAGACTACAAGTTAGATAAAAGTGATGTACAAGGTACGATTGTTTTAACGCTAAAGTATGGTGAAAAGAAAGAAAGAGTCATCACAGGCCTTAAAAGAATCTCAAAACCTGGACTTCGCGTTTATGTAAAGAATAATGAAGTTCCAAAAGTTTTAAATGGACTTGGAATTGCAATTCTTTCAACATCAAAAGGTATTATGACAGATAAAGAAGCTCGTAAACAAAATGTAGGTGGAGAAGTACTCGCATACATTTGGTAATTTAAGGAGGTGGCAAAATGAGCCGTATAGGATATCGTAAAATTGAAGTTCCCACAGGCGTTACAGTTGAATTAAATGATAATATCGTTCAAGTAACGGGCCCAAAGGGAAGCTTATCTCAAGTCATGCTAAAAGGAATTAGTATGAAACAAGAGGGAAATGAAATCACTCTTGATAGAGTTGACGCCGCAGCGAAAGCAATGCATGGAACGATGAATGCACTTCTTCAAAACATGATTACAGGTGTAACTAAAGGTTACGAAAAAGGACTTGAAATCGTTGGAGTTGGATATCGTTTCAATGTACAAGGCAAGAAACTTGTAATCAATGCTGGATATTCTCATCCTGTAGAACTACAAATCCCAGATGGATTAACTGTTGAAGCTCCTAGCAATACAGAGATTACAATTAAAGGAATTGATAAAGTACTTGTTGGAGAATTTGCTGCAAATGTTCGTAAAGTACGTAAACCTGAACCATATAAAGGTAAAGGAATTCGTTATAAAGATGAACATATCAGACGTAAAGAAGGAAAGAAAGCTGCTTAAAAGTAGGAAGGAGAAAAAAGTATGATTAGTAAAAAATCAAGAAATAGCATGCGTCTTGTTCGCCATGATAGAATTAGACGTCATCTAAAAGGTACAGAAGCATTACCAAGATTAAATGTGTTCCGTTCCAATACAGGAATTTATGCACAAATCATTGATGATGAAAATAAAAAGACATTAGTATCTGCTTCCTCATTAGACAAAGAGTTAAAACTTAAAAATGGTAGTAATGTAGAAGCAGCAAGTCAAGTTGGTGCCTTAATTGCCAAAAAAGCAAAGGAAGCCAACATTACAAAAGTTGTATTTGATAGAGGTGGATATCTTTATCATGGACGTGTAAAAGCGTTAGCAGATGCAGCACGTGAAAATGGATTAGAGTTCTAAAGGAGGGTATTATGCAAAAGAACATGAGCCCAAAAGAGAAACAATTTGAGGAATTAGTCGTTGAAGTAAAAAGCGTTGTTAAAGTTAACAAAGGTGGACGTCAACGCCGGTTCCAAGCAGTTGTTGTTATTGGGGATAGAAAAGGACGTGTTGGATTAGGTATTGGCAAAGCTGCTGAAGTACCTGATGCAATTAAAAAGGCAATTCAAGATGCCGAAAAGAATGTAATTAAAATCTCTCTTATCGATGGTCGTACCATTGCTCATGAAGCAGTTGGAAGAAGTGGAGCTGCTCGTGTTATTGTAAAACCTGCTGAAGCAGGACGTGGAGTCATTGCTGGTGGTAGTGTTCGTGCAATCCTAGAACTTGCAGGAGTTCGTGATATTGTTTCAAAATCACTTGGAGCAAGAACAAAAATCAACATGGCAACAGCTACATTAAATGCACTTAAATCAATTAAAACACCCGAAGAAGTTGCCCGTCTTCGTGGAAAAACAGTAGAGGAGATTTTAGGATAATGAAGTTACATGAATTAGAAAAAAATCCTGGAGCAAAACAAGAACGTCGTCGTGTTGGACGTGGACCAGGTAGTGGACTTGGTAAAACAAGTGGAAAAGGGCAAAAAGGACAAAACGCACGTAGTGGTGGTGGAGTCAATCCTGTATTTGAAGGAGGACAATTACCACTTTATCGTAGACTACCAAAGAGAGGATTTAGCAATGCTATTTTCAAAAAGGAATATGCAATCATCAATGTAGGTGATTTGAATCGTTTTGAAAATGGTACAGTTGTAACACCTGCCTTATTAAAAGAAGCAGGAATCATTAAAAAGCAACTTTCAGGAATGAAAGTTCTTGGTGAGGGAAACTTAGAAAAGAAGTTAACAATTCAAGCCAATAAGTTCTCTGAAAGTGCACTAGAAAAGATTAAAGAGAGTGGAAGCAAAGCCGAGGTGATTTAAGATGTTTTCGACACTAAAGCAAATCTTCGCACCTACAAATAAAGACTTAAGGAAGCGAATTCGCTTTACCTTAGTTGCCTTAACAATCTTTATTGTTGGAACGGCTATCCGTATTCCAGGAACACAAGATGTGACAAGCAACTTAGGTTTTTTAGAACTCATGAACTCAATGGGTGGTGGTGCTTTAAAGCGATTTTCCATCTTTGCACTTGGGGTTATGCCTTATATCAGTGCAACAATTGTTATGCAGCTTTTACAAGAAATCGTGCCATCCGTTCAAGAGATGAGTAAACAAGGTCATGTTGGAAGACAAAAAATCAATCAAATCTCAAGATTTTTAGGATTGTTGTTCGCATTCATTGAGGGATATGCTTTCTCATTCCTCTTCTTAGGAAATACGGCGAACCCTGGACAATATTTATATATTTCAACCGTATTGACAGCTGGTACAGCATTCCTTTTATGGTTAGGGGACCAAGTCACTCAAAAAGGAATTGGCAATGGTCTTAGTCTAATCATTATGGCAGGTATTATCGCAACCCTCCCTCAAATGTTTATTGATGCATTTAACGGATTAGTTGTTTTCGATACTGCCCAAACAATCACATTAGGAATTATCAAATTTATTGGATTTGTACTTATTTATTTCTTAATTGTTATAGGTGTTATTTATGTGGAACAGGCAGAGAGAAGAATTCCAATTCAATATGCCAACAAGTCCACCAGTGCTTATGGACAAGCAGCAAGCTTTATGCCAATTAAAGTCAATGCTGCAGGCGTGATTCCAGTTATCTTTGCTTCAAGCTTGATTTCCATTCCAGGAATTATTGCTCAAATCATTAATAAAGAGGGCTTCACCTTATTTGTTCAAAAGTACTTAACTTATACAACACCAGTGGGCTTCTTCATTTTCGCGATTTTCATTTACTTATTTGGTTATTTCTATACCTTTATGTATTTGAAGCCTGAAGATTTTTCAAAGAATCTTCAAGAAAGTGGTGGCTATATCCCAGGAATTCGTCCTGGAGAAGAAACAAAGAAATACTTAGGGAAGATTTTAGCAAGATTGACGATTCTAGGAGGAACATTCCTCGTTGTGATTTCAGGACTTCCTATCATTTTCTCTAACATTTCCAATTTACCAACCACTGTATCTATTGGTGGTACTGGATTATTGATTGTTGTTGGAGTAGCACTTGAAACTTATAAACAACTTGAAGGAAGCCTCCTTTCTAGAAATTATAAAAAGGGATATAAGAGAAGATGAAAAATATTATTTTTATAGCACCCCCAGCAGCGGGGAAAGGAACACAATCTACACTTGTTTCTGAAAAGTATCAAATTCCTCATATTTCCACAGGTGACATCTTAAGAGAAGTCATGAAAGAAGATAGTGAAATTGGAGAATATGTCTTAGAAACAGTAACAAGTGGTGGACTTGTCAAAGACGAAATCATGTATACCTTAATTGAAAAACGGTTAGGAGAAGATGATTGTAAGAATGGTTATATTTTAGATGGCTTTCCAAGAAATGTGGAACAGGCAAAGAAGTATGACGATATCTTATCACGTCTAGGACAAGAACTAGGATATGTGATTTACTTAGATATTGATGAAAAGCTTCTTGCCAAAAGAATTACAGGAAGACGCGTTTGTAGAGATTGTGGTGCAATCTATAATATCAATGTAGAAAGCGAATCTCCACAAATTGAATCCACTTGTGATGTTTGTGGAGGGGACCTTTATCAAAGAAATGATGACAACTTAGAATCATTTCAAAATCGTTACCAAATCTATCTAGAGAAAACAGGACCTTTGATTGATTACTATGATAAGAAACATGTTTTATATCGGATAGATGGTAATAAAGAAATTGATGTGATATTTCAAGAGATTGTTGCTGTTTTGGAGGCACATCGATGATAACGATTAAAAGCGAAAGAGAAATTGAACTCTTAAGAAAAGCTGGACATATCGTTTATCAAACACATCAATACTTGAAACCTTTTATTCGAGAGGGAATTTCAACAAAAGAATTGGATAGACTTGGAGAAGCTTTTATTCGAAAACAAGGCGCAACTCCTTCTTTTAAAGGGTATCAAGGATTTCCCAATGCACTTTGTATCAGTGTGAACGATGAAGTCGTTCATGGCATACCAAGTGACTACAAGTTAAAAAATGGTGATGTTGTATCGATTGATATTGGTGCTTGTTACCAAGGCTACCATGGGGACTCTGCTTGGAGTTATCCAGTTGGGTCAGTCAATCCGCAAGTAGAAGCATTGCTTCGCGATACGGAAGCTTCTTTATATGAGGGCCTCAAGGCTATTCGAGAGGGAGCCCATATCGGAGATATTGGTGAAGCAGTGGAAACTTATGCTATTGCTCATCACTTAGGGGTTGTCAAAGAACTTGTTGGACATGGTGTTGGTACAACGGTACATGAAGACCCGGATGTTCCAAATTTTGGGAAAAAGGGAACAGGACCACGTCTTAGAAAAGGCATGGTTATCGCTGTAGAACCGATGTTAACAATCGGAAGTCCAGACATCTACGAAGATATGGACAATGGTTGGACGATTCTAACAGACGATGGAAGTACATCCGCACATTTTGAGCACACTGTTGTGGTGACTGAAGATGGTTGCGAGATACTAACAGGAGAGTGAAAAGATGGCTAAAGATGATGTGATTGAAATCGAGGGAAAAGTACTAGAAATTATTCCTGGTGGAAAATTTAAAGTCGAACTAGAAAACAAACACATTGTAGAAGCTCACGTTTCTGGTAAAATACGAATGAATTACATTCGCATTCTACCAGGTGATACTGTCATGATAGAACTATCTCCATACGACTTAACACGTGGGCGTATTACCTATCGTAAATGAAAGGAAGAGATGAAAAGTGAAAGTAAAAGCAAGTGTAAAACCAATCTGTGAAAAATGCAAAATCATTAAAAGAAAAGGAACGATTCGTATTATTTGCGAAAATCCTAAACACAAACAAAGACAAGGTTAAAAGGAGGTATAAGAGATGGCACGAATTAAAGGTGTAGATATTCCAAATGAAAAACATACTTGCATCGCACTTACAAGTATTCATGGAATTGGACGTAATTTAGCACAAACGATTTGTCGTGATGCGAAAGTAGACCCAGCAAAGAAAGCAGGAGAATTAACACAAGAGGAACAAGTTCGTCTTCGTGATGAAGTGGGTAAATACTTAACAGAAGGTGACTTACGTCGTGAAGTAAGTATGAATATCAAGACCAAAATGGAAATCAATTCTTATCAAGGAACGCGTCATAAAAGAGGGCTTCCTGTAAGAGGACAAAGAACCAATCGTAACGCTCGTACTCGTAAGGGTAGAGGTAAAATCGTTGCAAATAAGAAGAAAGTTTAGTCGAGAAGGAGGTTAAAGTATGGCTTATAAGACAAGAAAAAGAAAAGTAAAAAAGAACGTACCTGAGGGGATTGCTCATATCCATTCTACATTTAACAACACAATCACGACTATTACAGATCAAGATGGAAACACAATTAGTTGGGCATCTAGTGGAGCAATTGGATTCAAGGGAAGTAAAAAATCAACTCCATTTGCTGCTGGAATGGCTGCTGAAAGTGCTGGAAAAGCAGCTTATGACCTTGGAATGCGTAAAGTAGAAGTATTTGTTAAAGGATTAGGACCTGGACGTGAAACAGCTATCAGATCTTTACAAACAGCTGGACTTGAAGTAACAGCAATCAATGATGTAACTCCAATTCCACACAATGGATGTCGTCCACCAAAACGCCCAAGAGGGTAATAACTAAAGGGAGGTTAGTTTCATGTTACAATTTGAAAAACCCGTATATAAGATTACGGATTATGTAGAAAATAATTTTTATGGAAAATTTGAATTAGAACCATTAGAAAGAGGATTTGGAACAACAATTGGAAATGCACTTCGTCGTGTAATGTTATCTTCACTTCCTGGTAGTGCGATTTCAAGTGTTAAAATTGAAGGAGCTCTTCATGAATTTCAAACATTGGATGGAATTGTTGAAGATGTTACAACTATCATTTTAAATTTAAAGGGTGTTGTTGTAAAAAATCATTCTGAAGAAGCAAAGACCATTCGCTTATCAACGACGAAAGAGGGCGTTGTTACTGCTGGTGACTTTGAAACAGATTCTGATGTTGAAATTATCAATAAGGACCATGTTATCGCAACCGTTGCCAAAGGTGGAAAATTAGAAATGGAAATGACAGTCACCAATGGTCGTGGTTATGTAAGAAGTGAAGAGAATAAACGTCTTCTTGATAACAAGAAAGTTGGTGTGATTGCAATTGATTCACTTTATTCTCCAATTGAACGTGTTTCTTATGAAGTTGAACCTGCTCGTGTAGGACAAAGTGAAGACTACGATAAGTTAATTATGGAAGTTTATACCAATGGTTCTATGAAGCCTGAAGAAGCAATCGCTCTTGCATCTCGTATCTTAATTGAGCATTTTGATTTACTTACAAATTTAAGTAGTATTGCTGATATCAGTGGGATGATGATTGAAAAGACAGAAGACCCTAAAGTGAAAGCACTTGAAACATCTATTGAAGATTTAGATTTCTCTGTTCGTGCTTATAATTGTTTAAAACGTGCGGGTATTCATACGCTTCAAGACTTAGTGAATAAGAGTGAAAACGACATGATGAAGATTCGCAACTTAGGAAAGAAATCTTTGAAAGAAGTCCTTGATAAAATTAGAGAATTAGGCCTTGTCCTAAGAGAAGATGATTAGAAGGAGGTTAAAGTATGGCATATAGAAAATTAGGTGTTGATAACAAGCATAGAAGAAGTATGTTAGCAACAATGACAAAACAGGTTATCATGAATGAAAGCATTACAACAACTGAAACACGTGCCAAAGAAGTTCGTAAATTTGTTGATAAAATGATTACCTATGGAAAAGATGGAAGCCTTGGAGCTCGTCGTAGAGCTTTAGCATTCGTACACAACGATAAAGAAGTTGTCAATAAAGTATTTAATGATTTAGCAAGCCGTTATGCAAATCGTAATGGTGGTTATACGCAAATCTTAAAATTAGAAGAACGTCGTGGTGATGATGCTTTAATGGTCATCTTAAAATTAGTTGAAGAAGGAAAGGAAGCAAGCAAATAAGCTTCTTTTTTTTATGGTTGTTAGAAGCGATTTTGTAAAACATTCAAATAAAAATACACAATCGTAAAGAGATGGAAGACAACAGGGTTTAGAAAGAAAAAGATACAAATACTAAAAATAAATGATTCGAATCGTTAGAAATGTAAAAAAATGATACTTCTTTTCCTTTTTTGTGATAGAATGAAGTTAAGATAGAGTGTAAGCTCAATCGGAAATGGAGGGAAAATGTTGAAAACAAATGTAGGTTATAGTCAAAATAAAGACGCCTATCAAGCTGGATGTGAAGCGGCAAAAATGGCTCAAGTAGAAAATGGGCAAGTTGGTTTATTATTTACGTCATGTGTAATGGACCAAAAAGAAATTATGAAAGGAATTAAGGAAACATGTCCATCTCTTTCTGTGGTTGGTTGTACATCAAGTGCTGCCATTTGTACACAGGATGGCTATTTGAATAGCGAAGATGGTTATGTAGGACTCATGACTTTCGGAGGCGATGCGACTGTTGTTACTGCAGGATGTGAAAATAAAGGAGAAGACGCTCGTGAATTAGGTCAGAAGCTTGCCACTGAAGTGATTTCTAAAACAGGAAATAGAAAGCCAGATTATTTCTTTATGAGTGCTAGTCCTAAAGAAGAAGAGGCTTATTTGAAAGGAATTCAAGATGTACTAGGTGACATTCCTGTCTTTGGTGGAAGTGCAGCTGATAATACAGTTGAGGGTAAATGGAGTTTACTTCATGATGGAGATGCTTTCGCAGATGGTTGTGTAATCGCTGTTTTCTATACAGATAGTGAAATCAAAAATGTTTATGCTGGACAATATCAAGAAACTGGAAAGTATGGAATCATTACCAAAGTCAGCGGTGCTCGAACACTTGTGGAAATTGATGGTGTTCCTGCTGCGGATAAATATTGTGAATGGACTGGAAAAACATTAGAACAAATCGCTGGTGGAAACTTATTAACGGAAACAATTCACAATCCACTTGGAGTGAAAGATCCAATTGGAAGTGTGACACTCATTCGTCATCCAATGGCTTGTAATGAAGATAAATCATTTAATATAGGAGCAAATCTAACAGTAGGAACGACTGTTTGCTTAATGGAAGCAACTGGGGACCAAATTGTAGAAGCAAATCCAAAAACAATCAAAGAATTAAATAGTTTAATGAAAAAACCAACAAGTTATTTCTTAGTTCATTGTGGAGGAAGAAGATTAGGACTTGCTCTTGATGGCAAAGAAGATCAAATTTATCCAACAGTCAAAGCAGCTTTACCAAACCAAAAATTCTTAATGGTATTTACATTTGGTGAATATGGTAAGCATGACCATAGTGCTAATTCTGTGGGTGGATTATCACTTTCATTTACAGGATTTGGAGAATAAGGAGGCATATGAAAAGTTTAATTGGGAACAATTGGGTGGATTCTAAAGATGGAAAAGTCATTGAAGTCATGAATCCAGCAACCAATGAATTAGTAGATACTGTACCAAGTTTAACAGAAGAACAAGTCAATGAAGCAGTTCAAATTGCGAAAAAGGCTCAAAAAGCTTGGGAACAAGTACCTCTTCATGAACGGTGTGATGTTCTATCACGTTTCGCAGAGTTAGTCAAACGTGATAGTGAAAAACTAGCAATGTTATTATCGAAAGAAACAGGAAAGCCAATTAAAGAAGCACGTGCTGAGATTGCCAATATTCAAATTGGTGTTCCAGCATATGTTGAACGGGCGAAACATGATTATGGCAATTTGGTTTATCGGGGCAGTGAAAAAGGACAAGAAAATACCATTCAATATACGATTCAACAACCACTTGGTGTCGTTGTGGCGATTATTCCTTTTAACTTCCCAAGTGATATTTTTATCAACAAGGTACCCCCTGCATTAATTATGGGAAACGCAGCAATTTTAAAGCCTGCTTCTATCAATCCGTTAACACTCACTGCTTATGTTGAACTTCTAATTGAAGCAGGTGTTCCATATGGAGTCATTCAAGTTGTTCATGGAAGCGGTTCAGTAGTGGGTAGTGCTTTAACGAAAAATAAAGATGTATCTATCGTGAGCTTAACAGGTTCCACCGCAGCGGGTATTGATGCCGCAACAAATTGTGCGAGTCATCTTGCCCATAGTTCATTAGAGCTTGGTGGAAATGATGCCTTTATTCTTTGCGAAGATGGGGACATTGATTTAGCTGTTGAAGAAACTGTTTGGGGACGTCTTTATAATACGGGTCAAGTTTGCTGTGCTTCTAAAAGATTCTTGATTCAAAATAGTGTGAAAGACGCTTTTATCGCTAAGATGATTGAGAAAATTAAAACACTGAAATTTGGTTATCCACAAGAAGAAGATACTGATATTGGTTGCTTAATTAGTGAAGATGCCGCAATCGAAGTTGAAAAGCAAGTCAATCAAACCATTGAAGCAGGTGCTAAACTGGTCTTGGGTGGAAAAAGACAAGGCGCTTTCTATACGCCAACGATTTTAGACCAAGTAACCAAAGAGATGGATGTTGCCAAAGATATGGAAATTTTTGGACCTGTCATTCCAATTATTGGCTTTGATACTATTGAGGAAGCTGTGGAAATTGCCAATCAATCCATCTATGGACTTTCAGGTTCTATCATTACAAACGATATGAATAAAGCTATCAAAGTTTCAGAACAAATGGAATGTGGTGGATTTGTCATTAATGGCGCTAGTTTCTTCCGTTCTTTTGAACAACCATTTGGTGGCTGGAAGTATTCTGGAATTGGTAACGAGGGAATTATGACAACATTAAGAGAAATGTCTAGAACAAAAACAGTTATTTTAAAGAATATTACAAAATAAGTTAAAAAAGAAGTGCCAAGATTTGGCAAGAAGGACTTGTTTCTTCGATTGTATCGAAACTACTTTTTCTAGCTTGAAAAAGTAGTTTTTTTCTCGGCTAAAATAAGATATAATAAGTATGAGTTCACTATTGTGGACTGGTAGAGAGGACGATGTTAATGAAAAACAAAGCAATTACATCACGAGATGTTGATTTTGCAAAGTGGTATACGGATGTTGTCAAAGCAGCCCGTCTTGCAGATTATTCTAACGTAAAAGGGTGTATTGTCTTTGAACCAAGAGGTTATGCTTTATGGGAAATGATTCAAAAGACAATGGATAAAATGTTTAAAGAAACAGGACATCAAAATGTGTATATGCCCCTTTTAATTCCTGAGAGTTTAATGCAAAAAGAGGGAGAATTAATTCATGGTTTTGCTCCTGAAGTTGCTTGGGTTACACAAGGTGGAGAAAAAGAATTAGAAGAACGTTTATGCATTCGTCCGACCAGTGAAACTTTATTTAGTGATTATTATAGTCATGTAATTCAATCTTATCGTGATTTGCCTTTAAAATATAATCAGTGGTGTAATGTCATGCGCTGGGAAAAAGAAACGAGGCCTTTTTTAAGAAGTCGTGAATTTTTATGGCAAGAGGGACATACTGTACATGAAACAAGAGAAGAAGCGGAAGAAGAAACAAAGAAAATGTTAGATGTGTATAAGACTTTCTTTGAAGACTATTTAGCGATTCCTGTCATCACAGGGCGCAAAACGGAAAAAGAAAAGTTCGCAGGGGCAGAGTATACACTGACCGTTGAAGCAATGATGTATAATGGTATTACTTTACAATCAGCGACTTCTCACTATTTTGGTCAAAAGTTTGCAAAAGCTTATGATATTTCCTTTAAAGATAGAAACAATGAACTTTCTTATTGTTATCAAACTTCATGGGGTTCCACAACTCGTATGATTGGGGCTTTAATCATGGTGCATAGTGATGATAATGGTCTTGTTTTGCCGCCTAAAATTGCGCCTGTACAAGTGTGCATGATTCCGATTCAAATGACAGAAAAGGTTTTAGATAAAATGGATGCCATCCGCAAAGAACTAGAGGGTGTTGGCATTACGGTCACTGTTGACCAAACAGAGAAATCAGCAGGATTTAAGTTTGCTGAAGCAGAGGTAACTGGAATTCCTCTTCGTCTTGAAATCGGTGAACGGGATTTAGAACAAAATCAAATCATTCTTACAAGACGAGATACAAGAGAGAAGAAAGAAGTGTCTTTAGAAGAAGATATCATTACGGTTGTCCAAAATGAACTGCGCACTATGCAACAGGAAATGTTTGCCCGTGCGAAAGCAAGACGAGATGCCTTTACCTTTACGTGCCATCATCTCGATGAAGTCAAAGCACAAATGGATAAACAACCTGGATTCATTCATGCGATGTGGTGTGGGGATGAAGCTTGTGAAGCAAAGATGAAAGAAATCAAAGGAACCAAATCTCGTTGTATCCTAGAAGATGGGGAAAAAATAGACGAACACTGTGTGGTTTGTGGAAAAGAAGCAAAATATCATGTTGTATGGGGCATTCAATATTAAATGGAGAAAAATGTGAAAAAGAAAATAATTAGTTGTATTCTCGTTTTGGTCTTTATGATACTCGTTCTTGTACTATTCTATTTCCGTTCCCCAAAAAAGATACTTTTGTTTACAATTCAATCAGAACGTATTGATTGTCCAGCTGTAGTACTAAGTGTATATAGTGATAATACTTATGTAATAGGAGATAAGAAAGGAACTTATTCGTATGATGTTTCTAAAATTATTTCTAAAAATAATCGATATGAAGAAACTGATTTAGGACCTTATATTTTAAAAAATCAAAATGGTAAAATATATTATATTTATGATACTAATAAAGAATTTCAAGAATTCTTGGAATCAATTGATGTGAATTTGGATACTTGTCAAAATTTTAATCAGTGAAATCAAGAAAATATATGGGATTTTACTTGAAAATAAAGACAAAATTCAGTATACTAAGAATAATTTATAAATGCAAGTGATAGGAGTAGTTTAGAATGGTTTTCAAGAGACTCTATGGTTGGTGGAAATAGAGAAACAGGACTAAATGAACTTGATTACAGAAAATGCATTTCGGAAAAGTTCCGTTATCAAAAAAAGTGCATAGATTCTATGAAATAAGATGGTACCACCCTTTTGGGTTCTTATAAGTAGAATCTTTTGTTCTTTTAAGGAGGTCTTATGCAAGAAATTTACTTATTTTTAATGACTTTTGTTTTTATGTTTCTTATTTATGAAATTTTTGTAGTCCGAAAGGAAAAAAAAGGAAAGTCTAAAAAAACGCCTATGGAAGTGCGTTTCTTGGAAGCAAGATATCACTTAGATTTGAAAAAAATCAATTATAAACAGCTCTTAAATGTAGTTAGTTTTGTCAGTGCTCTTGATATTGCACTCATTGTTACAGTGATTGCCCTTGCCAAGAGCTTCGTATTAGAGCTTGTCTTAGGTGCTTGCCTTACACTTCCTCTTATTTTAGTGAGTTATCATTTTGTAGGAAAGTTTTATCAGAAGAAAGGAATGAAAGAAAATGTATAATTTTAGTGAAATTGAAAAAAAATGGCAAACATATTGGAAAGAACATCATACATTTAAGACAGATGTTTGGGATTTTAGTAAGCCCAAATATTATGTGCTTGATATGTTTCCTTATCCAAGTGGTGTTGGACTTCATGCGGGACATGTAGAGGGCTATACTGCAACGGATATTGTTTCTCGTATGAAAAGAATGCAAGGATACAATGTTTTGCACCCAATGGGATATGATTCTTTTGGACTTCCTGCAGAACAGTATGCTGTACAAACAGGAAATCATCCCAATCGTTTTACAGAGAAAAACATTGCCTATTTTAGTGAGCAGTTGAATTCGCTTGGCTTTGATTATGATTGGGATAAAATGGTTGCGACCAGCGACCCTAAATTTTATCGATGGACGCAGTGGATTTTTAAAAAGCTGTATGAAGATGGATATGCAAAATACGTTGACATGCCTGTGAATTGGTGTGAAGAGTTAGGAACAGTATTATCGAATGATGAAGTAGTCGATGGAAAATCGGAACGAGGTGGCTATCCAGTTGTTCGAAAGAAGATGAAACAGCTTTGCATTGACCAACCTGCTTTTGCGGAAAAATTATTAGAGGGTCTTGAAGAAATTGATTGGCCAGAATCTACAAAGGAAATGCAAAGAAACTGGATTGGAAAATCCATGGGTGCACATGTGACTTTCAAAATTAAGGACTTTGATAAAACGTTTACCGTCTTTACAACTCGCTGTGATACCTTGTTTGGTGCTACTTATTGTGTGTTTGCTCCGGAACATGAATACGTTCCGATAATTACAACAGAAGAACACAAAAAGGAAGTTGAAGCTTATCAGAAAGCTTGTGCTTCTAAGAGTGATTTGGAAAGAACGGAACTGAATAAAGAGAAAACAGGCGTTTTCACAGGGGCTTATGCAATTAATCCTGTCAATCATCAAGAAATTCCTATTTATATCAGTGATTACGTTTTAGCAAGTTATGGTACAGGAGCGATTATGGCTGTGCCTGCGCATGATGAACGTGACTATGAATTTGCGAAAAAATTTAATATTCCAATTGTTCAGGTGTTAGAGGAAGTCACGGGAACTCCTCATGAGAATGAGAAAACAAAGCAATCCATTGTTGCTGTGGTTTACCATCCAAAAACGAAAAAATACTTAACGATTAATTGGCATGATAAGGGTGGTCGTTTATTCATTGGTGGTACACGAAAGGAAAATGAGGATGCACTTACGTGTGCGCTTCGAGAAATTAGAGAAGAAACAGGCTATGTGCATTTAGAATTACAAGCTGAGCTTCCAAAAATCAATCATCATTACTATGCTTATAATAAGAATCAATATTTCAATATTGAGAGTACGGGATTTTTCTTTTCTTTGCTTGATGAGGAACAGGATACAAAAGAATTAGATGAAGATGAAGACTTTACTGTAGAGTGGGTCGATGAACAGGATTTAGCTGAAATTCAAGATGAGCTTCATCAAAAAACGTATCAGTATGCGAAAAATCCTGGAGCTATGATTGGTGATGGCATTCACATTCATTCGGAATTTTTAAATGGCATGCACAAGCAAGAGGCCATTGATACGATGATAAAATGGCTTGAAGAACATCATTGCGGGGAAAGAAAAGTGAATTATCGCTTTAGAGAATGGATTTTTGCTCGGCAAAGATATTGGGGCGAACCAGTTCCAATTGTTCATCTAGAAGATGGGGAGGATTATGTTTTAGAGGATGAAGAATTGCCACTTCTTCTTCCGGAACTTGAAGATTATAAAGGTCACAATGGACAAGCTCCACTGGAAAATGCAAAAGAATGGGTAGAATATCAAACAAAAGATGGTCGCAGGGGACATCGTGAAACTTCAACTATGCCCGGAAGTGCAGGCTCTAGTTGGTATTATTTCCGCTATATTGACCCTAATAATGACCAGGTGTTCTGTGATGAAAAACTGGCAAAACATTGGTTACCAGTTGATCTTTATATCGGAGGACCAGAACATGCAGTTGGTCATTTGATGTACTCTAGAATTTGGAACCGTTATTTATATGATAAAGGATTATCTCCAGTGAAAGAGCCTTTTAAAAAGCTAGTTCATCAAGGAATGATTCTCGGTGAAAATGGAATTAAAATGGGAAAACGTTTTCCTGAATATGCCATTGACCCAAAAGATATTGCACGAGATTATGGGGCAGATACATTGCGACTTTATGAAATGTTTATGGGGCCTATTGAAGCTTCAAAGCCTTGGAGTATGAATGGGGTTATTGGAGCGAAAAAATTTATTGAACGTGTTTGGCGATTCTTTACCGATTTGCAGCACTTAAATGATGATGCGAAAACACAACTGACTAAAATTTATCATCAAACAGTGAAAAAGGTCACGGATGACTTTGAAAATTTAGGATTTAATACAGCGATTAGTCAAATGATGATTTTTGTGAATGAATGTTATAAGGTTGGCAGTTGTCCAAAGGAATATGCAGAGGGATTTATCAAAATGATGAGCTGTATTATTCCCCATGTTGGCGAAGAAATTTGGGAAAAATATGGACATCATGATACGATTGCTTACGAGAAATGGCCTACTTATGAGGAAGCTTACTTGGTAGAAGAGGAAAAAGAAATTGCTGTACAAGTTAATGGAAAAGTAAGAGCAACGATTTTTGTTAAGGAAGAAGAAACAAATCAAGAAATTGAAGCGAAAGCACTTGCCGAAGCCAATGTTCAAAAGCATACTGCAGGCAAGCAAATTGTTAAAGTGATTGTAATTAAAGGACGCATTTGTAATATTGTCGTTCGAGATTAGGAGGTTAAAACGATGGGGTTTCAGTACAAATTTTCTATTGAGGGAAAAGTTTATGATTTAATTCCTGGTTATCCAGAAGAACAGGAAATAGATTTGAATGTGTTAAATCGTCTTTGCTACATGTTGAGATATGAACAACAAACGAATCGAAAAGCGGCGGTGGCTACTGGAAAAGTTTTTGAAGATTACAAAGGTTATATTGAACATCTTTTACAGACAAGACAAGATGAAATTATCAATGCAATTCATAAAGAATGTTATCCGAAAATGCTTGAATTGTCTTCTTTTGACCGGGAAGAAATCTTATTTCAGTATTTATTCCAAAATGAAAAGCTTTCTTTAACGGATGAAAATTTTCAAAAGATTTTTCACTTCTATACACTTATTGATAGCAATTTTAGGGGAACATTATTGTCACCTTATGGTGCCATTTTGTTAGGAGAGAAAAAAATACCAACGCTTTTGGCTCGTATGCTTTGTGAAAAACAGCTTACAAAAACAGATGAATTGAAAACCCATTTTATCAATGGAAGAATGCTTTTATTAATGCGCGATGAGTATTCAAAAGAGACGAAGCAATGTATTTTAGAAACTTATAGTGATGAAGAACTGGCACAAGAACAACAGAAATTCAATCGTTTTTATAGAGGGTTTTCACTAGCAGTTGCTCTTACGGATACGCAAAAGAATTTACTTGAGAAAGATGTTGATAGCAATCAAGCTGCACCATTTTATCAAGAATATCAAGAGGCAACCAAAATATTACCACTGAATACGAATCAGCAGCTTCTTTTGAGAATGGCTCAGACAAGTTGTCTTTTAGAGGAAGAGGAAAAGCGAAGAGAAAGAGCGCCTATTCTTCCTGTGCATAAAAAGAGATTGAGTCCGTCAACCAATCAAAATGGATAAAAGTAAAAAAGTTTTCGACAAATTTGGTGGAAAACTTTTTTTATACTGAATTTGGTGATTATAATGAAAGTCAAATTGTTTGATTTTGAAGATGAAACGGATTTAGAAAAAGCAATGAATAAGTTTTTAGATGATTTGAATGGTGAAATCATTGATATCAAGTATCAAATTGCAAGTTTTGCACAAGGGGAAGAACAAATTTATTCGTTTTCAGCGATGATTATTTACTATCAATAGCTTCTAGTGTTAATAACTTTTCTTTTTGCTCGAGTCCTAGTGCATATCCTGTGAGTTTTCCATTTTTACCAATGACTCGATGACAGGGAATCATGATAACGATAGGATTATGGTGATTGGCCATTCCTACTGCTCGTGAGGCGTTCGCATTTCCTATTGCTTGAGCAATCTCCTGATATGTTCTTGTTTCTCCATAAGGAATTTCTAATAATTTTTTCCACACTTTCTGTTGAAAACTTGTTCCTTGTGGGCAAAGAGGAATATCAAAGTGTTTGCGTTGTCCTTTCAAGTATTCATGGAGTTCCATACAAGCTTTTTGAATGAGAGGGGTGCATTTTTGGCATCCATTGCTTGCTTGTTTGTCTTTTTCTTCCTTTTGAACGAGTTGTAATTTGAGTAGAAATCCGTTTTCTTCTAAAAAATAAAAAAGTCCGAAAGAAGTTTGTTCATACCAAAAATATTTCATTTTTTCCTCCTCTTTTTTCTCCAAAAAATCATGCATAGGAAAAGGATGAAAAAGAAAAGAAGAAGTAAAATGATTGTATAATTTTTGAGACCTTGAATGATAAATTCCCAGTGTTCTCCAAGAAGACTTCCTAAATAGGTTAAAGCCACATTCCAAATGCTACTACCCATGATTGTATAGAAAAGGAAAGCTATAATTGGCATATCACTCATTCCTGCGGGAATAGAAATGAAGCTTCTAACAATGGGAATAAAGCGACCAATGAATACAGCAAAATTTCCATATTGGTCAAACCAAGCATCTGCTTTTTGGATGTCTTCTTTTTTGAGATGAATTGCTTTTCCAAGTTTGGAATTTGTGATTTCTAACAGTTTCTCTTTGTGGAAAATTTTTCCAATTCCATATAGAATCATTGCGCCTAAAACAGAGCCCAAAGTGGCACTAGAGACAACTCCAATAAAAGAAAGCTGACTATAAGTGGATAAAAATCCACCAAATCCTAAAATGATTTCAGAGGGAATCGGTGGAAAAATAGTTTCTAAAGTAATGAGTAAAAAGATGGCTAGATAACCAAATTGATTTATCATTGAAAGAATAAAAGTCTGCATAGAGTCTTCCTCCTTTCGAAAAAGAATTTATACAGAAATGTCTGTAGAAAAGAAAAATTCACGTTTGTTGTTCAGCATTTTTTTTGTGCTTCTTATTACAATTTTTCTTTGCGAATGGTTTTAATTCCATAATATGCAGGGAATTTTCGACGAAGAAGTCGATAAAGAGTTGCATCTATAATGTAGTCAAATTCTCCAATGAGTTCAATCACTTTGCCCCCAAAGTTTCGTTTATACAAATAGCTACCATACATGGGACTTTTGGCATCGAAATTTCCGGAAATTTCATAGAGATTATAGAAATCGTAATGATTTTCTTTTGCATACTTAAGAACTTCATCATGCAGTGTAATGGATGCATCTAATTTTTTCCATTCTTCTAAAATGCCTCCATGTAAAGCGATGATTTCTTTTCCATAAAGTACTAAAAAGTAACCTCCTAGTAGTACGGTATCTCCATGTTGTTGTAGTGTTTCTTGATAAGCCTGTAATTTTTCTTCTAAACGCAGAATTGTTTCTTCTTGTTCTTGCTTTTTCTCTTGTTTATCTTCTTGTTCAAAAGCTTGACTATAATAATTTTCTTTTGCTTGTGTTAACTGTTCTTCGATTGTTGCAATTGCTTCTTGCGTATGGAGTTCAACGACAGCCATCTTTAAAGTATCTTTTGGAAAAATAGCAAATAAATCATCATAAAAATGGCTTGTATACTCTAAGGTATGGTATTTATCACTTGTTTCTTTCATGATAGTGACAAAAGAAGCAAGCTCATCTTTAGGTAAAAAGCGAAAATGGATTCCTTCTCGGGCATTTCGATTTTTAATTTGTCTAGTCTTATCGCTCATTTCGCTTTCTAATTCTTCTATTGTTTTTCCTCTTAAATCAATTCGATACAACCATCTTGGTTGCACCATATCTCGTTTGAAGTCATTACCAACATGGGAAAATCCAATTTTTTCGAGGAATTCTACAACTTGCGTATTGTCTTGGCCACCTTCTTGTAAGTTTCCATCTTTATCACGGTCATACCAAGGAAGATAAGGGTCTATCTTTAAATAAATGCCTTTTTTCTGTTGGATAAAGTCAATGATATCTTTCGTAAAGGCAGTTAATAATGCTTCATTTTTATAATCGATTAAAAACCCTCTTGGTGCATAAAAATACCGTTTTTTAAAAAAGGGGGTGTCTTTCGATAATAGGACAGTCGCTGCGATAATTTCATTTTTTTCTTGATAGCCTAATAGATACGAATGCCATTCATCTTGTTCCATAAATTTTGCCCAATAAGAGCTCTGTTGAAAGTTGCTTTGAGAGTGTTTTTCAGCGAAAGCATCAAATTCCGCTTTTTTAAGTTCTACAAGCATAACTTCACCTCTTCCTTATTCTTTATCTATTATAGCACGAACTTAAGTCATTCGTAAATTGTAGAACTGGAAAAGATTTTTGGTTTGAAATTTAGGTTGCTTTTAGGGGGATATCCTGGGGACGATATGCGTAAATAGAATAAAACTGGGGGGGGTAGTTTTAAAGATATAATGACATCAGAATGAGGGTGTCATGAATGAGAGAATGGATAAAAGAACATAAG
>CANQOD010000001.1 GCA_947625395.1 uncultured Bacilli bacterium | reverse complement strand
AAAATAATAAAATCATCGGTGCAGTGACACATGTGATTGTCAATGATGCAAAAAAAGGATATGGAATCTTTATTACCAAAATGCTAGAAGAAAGTCAAAACTAAAAGAAAACATCTCAAACATCATTTGAGATGTTTTCCTCTATCAATTTTTTTATTACAATGGCTGACTACAAAATAAAAGATAAGAAGAGCGCAAACAAAAAATCCAAAAGACAAGCTAATTTTCACTAAAGAAAAACGCTTCATCTGAAACACAGCTGCCAGTATTATAAGGTAAATTAGATTGATGACTATCTGCCCTAAAAATAACTTATTTGACTCTTTTCCTCTATTCTTTTCATATTCCCGAGTCATTTCTGTTAAAAAATAAAAAATATAGGAAGCCACTAAAGCAATAAATAAATCTTTATAAACTGTATAGAAAAAAATAGCTAATAACAAAAATAAAAGATGAAACAAAAAATGATTTTCTATTGTTTTAATCGCAGCTTCTATAAATTTTTTTATTTGATGTCGAATCGTATTTTCTTGAAAAATAAGAAAATTAAAAGCAAGAAAATAAAGAAAAAAGAGAATATATTCATTAAATATCCATACCAGTTGGTATCGTGATTCTACTGATATTTTCATCAGTGAACCAAACCCAATGGAGATAACAATATTAAAAATAGAGAGTTCAAGCCATAAAGTTCCAATTCTTCTTAAAATTTCTTCAAGGAATTCTTTCTTATTTTTTTCTAGCAAAAAAAAGAGGAAAAGTACAATCACTGCATAGCAAAATACAAAAATCTTAGTAATATCGTCCATTTAATAAATTATTTCTCTTCTTCAATTTCAAAGTTTTCTGTTGTACCATCTTCTTTTACAATTTTAGAAAGCATTGTTTCTGACTTTTTTAATTTCTCATCACAAAGTTTTGCCAGTTTCATGGCTTCATTAAAGTCTTCAATCGCATGGTCAAGAGGTGTTTCCCCACTTTCTAGTTTTTTAACCAAAGCTTCTAAAGCTTCTAAATTTTCTTCAAATGTTTTTTCTTTTTTTTCCATAAATCCTCCTATATAATTTGGGCATTTAATTTGCCATCTTGTAATTCCAATTCAATTTCATCCTTTTTTTTGAGCTGATGTACAGAAGTAATAACCTTTTCCTCTTTTTTGATAACAGAATATCCTCGCTTAATTGTCAACAAAGGATTTAATAATTCCAATTTTTCTAAAAGGATAAGATAATTTCGTTTTGGCTTTTCCAACACTTCCATCGGTGTTTTAAAAACAGGTGCTTGACAAATCAAGTCAAATTGATGTTGTTTTCTATCAATTTTATTCTGCATCGCTTTCAATAGTTTTTCATAAAGCAAATCAAATTTTTGTTCTTTGGCTTCATAAAGTCGAAGTGGTTGTTTCAAAACAGGTCTTGATAAAACTTGTGACAATTGTTGCTTTTGATAATTCAACTTGGTAAGCATCGCTTTTTTAGAACGAATCGTCAACTGTGCAATATAATTCAGGACATCTTGTCGATTCGGAACCGCCAGTTCTGCCGCACCTGTTGGTGTAGGCGCTCTTAAATCTGCCACAAAGTCCGCAATTGTATAATCAATTTCATGGCCAACAGCACTAATCACTGGAATCGGACAATCATAAATCGCCCGGGCAACCACTTCTTCATTAAAGGCCCAAAGGTCTTCAATACTTCCTCCTCCACGGCCCACAATCAGCACATCTAAATCATATTTTTCGGCATTCTTTATTTGTGAAGCAATGTCTAAACTAGCTGCCTCTCCTTGTACAAGCGCAGGAAGCAATAAAACTTCCGCAAGAGGAAAACGTCTTTTAATCGTTGATAAAATATCTCTAATCGCCGCACCTGTAGGCGCTGTAATAACACCAATACGTTTGGGAATTCTTGGAATTTTTTGTTTGTGACTTTCATCAAACAAGCCCTCTGCTTTTAATTTTTTCTTGAGTTGTTCAAAGGCAATATATAAATTTCCAATCCCATCTTCCTGCATCGTATTGACATAAATCTGATAAGCACCACTCGCTTCATAGACATTAATTTTACCTGTGACTAAAACTTTCATGCCATCTTGTGGCGTAAACTTGACTTTCGTTGTGTTAGAAGCAAACATAATCGCATTGATTCTCGAATTTTCATCTTTTAAAGTGAAGTAAAAATGTCCTCTTGTATGCGCCTTAAAATTAGAAATCTCACCCCGCAAGTAAACTTCTTGTAAATTCTCATCATTATCCAAACGATATTTAATATAACGATTCAATTGACTGACAGTTAAGTATTCTTCTTTCATTCCTCTCTTCCCTCTTCACTATGATAAATCGTATCTAATACCCCATTTATCATTTTTGTCACCTTTTCATCACTATAAGATTTCGATAACTCCACTGCTTCATTAATCGCAACAATACTTGGCGTATCCGTATACTTTAGTTCATAAATGCCAAGAGCTAAAATCGCTTGGTCGACTTTTGATAAGCGTCGATATTCCCAGTCGACCAAATATTGATTGGCCAGCTGTTTAATTTCTTCTTGCTTTTCTAAAATACCATGAACCATTTCCTTGACAAAATCATTTTCAATTTCCAGTTCTTCTTGAATAATATCCTCTACCTGATAAGGTGTTTTAATCTCTTCATAAATAAAAATTTGGTATAAAATTTTGATAATACTATTTCTTAGTTCACTTCTATTTTTCATGCTCTCACCTTTCTTATCATATCAAATTTTAACTTTCTTGCAAAGACAAACTTATTCTGCATCTTTTTTGCTTTCTTCTTTTAAAGTATATAGAAAGTTTAAAGCTTCAATCGGCGTCATTTCAAGTGGATTTACTTCTTGTAAACGTTCTTTTAACGGATTCTTTTCTTCTTTCACGGACTCTTCTTCTAAAGAAAACAAACTCGTTTGCGTAAAGACTTTTTCATGTTGCTCTTGTGTTTCATAAATCGAGAGAATTTCTTTGGCTCGTTGAATTAAACTTGTTGGTAAAAGTGCAAGTGAAGCCACATTGATTCCATAGCTCTTATCGACAGCACCTTTTTTGACTTTGTGAAGAAAAATCAATTTGCCCTCTTCTTCTTGCGCAGAAACATGTACATTTTTAAGATGAGGAAGTGCTTCTTCCAAAGTAGTCAATTCATGGTAGTGCGTAGAGAATAAAGTTTTGCAGTGAACTTTATCATGAATGTATTCTAAAATCGCTTGAGCAAGACTCATTCCATCATACGTTGCGGTTCCTCGACCTAATTCATCAAACAGAATCAAGCTCTTCTCAGTTGCTTCCTGTAATGCCTCATTGGCCTCTTTCATTTCTACCATAAAAGTAGATTCACCACTTACCAAATCATCACTCGCTCCAATTCGCGTGAAAATCTTATCAAAGATAGGCATTTTACAAGAAGTACAAGGAACAAAAGAACCAATTTGCGCTAAGATAACAATAATGGCTAGCTGGCGCATATAAGTGGACTTCCCAGCCATATTCGGTCCTGTGATTAACAGAATATCTGTATTTTCATCCATCACAATATCATTCGAAACATACTTGTCTTGCATCACCTTTTCAATCACTGGATGCCTACTTTCTATCATACGAATCTCTTTTTTCTCGGTTAATTCAGGACGAACGAAATGATAATCATCTGCAATTTGGGAAAATGCCTGGAGCATATCCACCTCTGCTAAAATTTTCGCTGTCTTTTGTAAAGGAGCAATGTACCGTTTTACAACCTCTCTGATTTCCATGAACAATTGATATTCTAATTGGATAATTTTCTCTTCTGCCCCTAAAATAATATTTTCTTTTTCTTTTAAAAGAGGGGTTGTGAACCGTTCACAATTGGCAAGGGTTTGTCGTCTTTCATAGCCAAACTCCTCCTTAATAAGTGGAATTTGTCCTTTGCTCACTTCAATATAATAGCCAAATATTTTATTGTATCCAACTTTTAACGTTCGAATGCCTGTCCTATCTTTTTCTTCTTGTTCAAATTGCAGTAAGAAATCTTTAGAACCACTTCGAATATGCCGCAACGAATCGAGCTCTTCATGATAGCCCTCCTTAATTAAAGAACCCTCTTTGATTGAAATCGGTGCTTCTTCACAAATCGATTTTTCTAAGAGTGCATAAAGCTCATCAAAAGTTTCAATGGCACGGTCATAAGATAACTCTTCTAAGATTCTTTGAATTTCAGGTAACGCTTTCAAGGAAGTCTTTAACTGTAATAAATCTCTTGCATTCAAGTTTCCATAAGCCACTCGGCCTGACAATCGTTCTAAGTCGTAGACACGGTCTAGTGCTTCGCGTAAATCGTCCCGTAAAATAAACTGAACTCTTAAAGTATCCACAAAACGATAACGTCTTTCAATCGCTTCCCGATTGGTCAACGGACTTTCAATGGCTTGTTTTAAGAAACGACTCCCCATGGCTGTTTTATTCTTATCTAAAAACCACAACAAACTATTCTGTCTTTCTCTCGTACGCATTGTTTCTACAAGTTCTAGATTATACATGGTATTGCCACTTAAAATCAGATGCTCTTTTTCTTGTAGTAAAACAACTTCTTGTAAATGTGATAAATCTCCTTTCTTGGTATCTAAAAGATAGTAAAGAAGATGTTCCACGCCTGTTACAATGCGAATATCTTTCATCTTTTTATAAATGGCGGCATAGTCTTCTTCTTGATATAAATCATCCGTAATGGTCACCATCAGTTGATAATTTTGACGCAATTTCAACAGCAAAGTCCGGTCAAATTTACTATTGACAATCACTTCTTTTAAAGAGAGTCTTGTAATTTCTCGTAAGACAATTGCCTCATCATCATTCAAGAGCATACTATAAAATTCACCCGTAGAAATATCCGCATAAGACAACACATAACAATACTCAAAATCATAAATACTACCAATGAAATTATTTTCTTTCGCATCAATCGTTCTATCAAGGCGCGTGCCTTTGGTCACGACTTGAATGACATCCCGCTTGACCATTTCTTTGGTTGATTTCGGGTCCTCTAATTGTTCACAAATGGCCACTTTATAACCTTTTTCAATCAACTTATCTAAATAGCCACTGTAAGCTTTAAATGGAACGCCACACATGGGCACCTTTTCGCCAATTCCTGCTTGTTTTCCTGTTAAAGTTAACTCTAACTCTCGTGATGCAAGCAGGGCATCTTCAAAGAACATTTCATAAAAATCGCCAATACGAAAGAACAAAATACTATCTTCATATTGTTCTTTAATGTCAAGATACTGTTGCATCATTGGACTTAATTTTTGACGGTCTACTTCACTACGTTTCATACTTCATACTTCTCTTTTCTTCACTTTTCTATTGTATTAAAATTTTTCTTCTTTCGCAAGCAAAGAAAGTGGTCTTTGCAAGATTTTAAGAAATCATTTTCTCTAATTTGGCAATGGCTTCATCAAAGGTACTGACTGCAATCAATTGAATTGGATAGTGTTTCTCTTTGATTTGTTTTTGACAATCTCGATAATTATCGCCTTGGGGAACCAAAAAAATATCTGCTTTGGCTTTGACGGCTCCTTGTAGTTTATAAATAACACCACCGATTTCTCCTACATTTCCCTCTTGGTCAATGGTGCCGGTTCCAACAATCGTTTTTCCATTCGTCAAATCTTTTTTCGTAATACGATTATAGACTGCAAGGGCGGTCATCAAGCCCCCTGATGGCCCATTTTCCGTGGCTTTAAATTGGATTTTCATGGGAGGTTCTGTCTTTATTTCGTCAATTTCTTTGATAGATAAGCCCGTCAGCTTTTGGTTCTCTTTGGTAAAAACTTCCACACTGACTTCTTGTTCTTTTCCCTCTCGTTCAATCGTGAGAGTGATGGATTCACCCACGGCTTTTTCGGCAATTACTTTTCGGTAATCCGCGATACTTTCTAGGGAAACCCCCTCCACTTTTCTGATGATATCTCCCACTTTTAAAGGGGCTTTTTCTTTCTCTTCAACATAAAGTACATAGAAGTTTTTCTTTTTCACCTGGTATTTTTTACCTGCTTTTTGATACGCCAGTAAAAGCGCATTTTGGTTGGCTTCTTCTAAAGCAATTTTCTCCCGAAAAAAGATATCTTCTTCGCTGTCATCCGTAGAAAGCGCATATTCTTCTTTGGGAACCACTTCCCAGTCACTGTGCACTTTCGACAACAACATTGTCGCAATCGTTCCTCTCCATTCACTGACATAAGCAAGATTGAAACTTCCTTTTTCCGTGTATTTTTCTTCAAATTGAATTCGCTTGTTGACAGGAATAATTCCTCCCCCTGTATAAATATAATATGGAAGAGGAAAGGTCAAAAACAGATAAAGCGCCACTAAAAAAAGAAGAAACTTGCTATTTTCTTTGCAATACAGTTTAATTTCCTGGAACATTTTTTTCAAACATAACGACCTTCTTTCTTTTTTCTATTCTATTATAACAAAAGGAACTGTATAGATGAAAAAGAAACTACTTTATTTGACAATTTTATGCTTGCTTCTTTTTGTCCTCTTACAAATTTTTGGGAATACCAATGCAACCATACACATTGCACAAGAAGCTTTAGCACTGTGGAGGGAGAAACTTTTCCCCTCTCTTTTTCCCTTTCTCGTTCTTGGAGAAACGTTGATTCTACTCGGAGTCCCCTCCTATTTATCCTACTTGCTAGATACCCCTTTTGCTTTCCTTTTTCATTTACGAGGACAAGCTTCTTTTGTGCTTCTCATGAGTATGATTTCAGGCTTTCCTAGTGGTCCTAAATATACGGTTCGTCTTTTTCAAAAGCAAGATATCACCCTTGAGGAAGCAAATCGTTTACTGATGGTATGCCATTTTTCCAATCCTCTTTTTATTTTAGGCACTGTTTTATTGGTTCTTGGCCAACCAAAAGTAACTTTCTGTCTTTTTGGGGCCCATTTTGCTGCGAATTTTCTTTTGTTGTTCTTAACAAGAGGCACTGCTTCTAAGACAAAACAGAAAAAAACAGCATTCAAGACGATTTTTGATACGCAAGTTGCCCAATTTTCAACAAACTACTTGACCGTTTTAGATATTTTACAAAGCACCATGCAAACGATGCTTTTTATGCTAGGCTCCATTACTTTTTTTATGTTACTAGCCCACTTTTTACAAGCATTCGCTACGACTTCTTTTTTAAAAATACTCGTCACTGGCCTATTGGATATGACTAGTGGTATTGCCTTACTGGAAACAGAAAGCATCTCCCTTTTTCTTAAAGGTTTCTTAGCCACACTTTTCCTTAGCTTTGGCGGTTGTTCCGTGCACTTACAAGTTTTAAATGTTTTAAAAGACCAACCACTTTCATATAGAGCCTTTTTAAAAGGACGAATTCTTGCCTCTTGTCTTGCCCTCGTCCTCTTTCTTCTTTTTTATGCCGTATAGTTAATAGGTGCGGTGATATAGATTTGTTTTTTTCCTTTAAAATTCGGATGGTCAAACAGAATTTGCACGACCAAAAACTGATTTTGAATGGAAATACTTGCGCTTTGAATGGTCAAATCAGCAATATTCGGAATCGGATATCGGATTGTATTGCCCACTGGTCCATACTGGATATGACAGTCCGTATTACAGGCGGCATCTGATTGATAAATTTCTAATGTACTTGTCTTACTGTTTTCGCTTGTTGCTTTATCAAAAGTCAAAGTGGCTTGTTTTCCTGTCACCGTTGCCGCCGTGATTTTTCGTTTCACTAAATCATCCTGAATCATTTTGGTCATCTCATTGATATAGGATTGTAGTGTCATTTCATAAGATGCGATTTGCTGGGTATTTCGATAATTTAAAATGACATCAAAAAGCCCCACGACAATGGCAGAAACAATGATAAAAGAAACCAATAGTTCAATGGATGTAAATCCTTTTTGATTTTTCATCTTCTCACCTCAATCGTTCCAAAATTAGATTCTTCCGAAATATGAATATCGCGTGTTTCCACAATCACTCGATAGACGCCTGCTTGCGTTTCATATTCAGGGAGAGTATTGAGGTAATCTATCAGTCCTCTTGAAAAACGGTCACTTGTTTGGACATAATCTTTGAATGCTTTTAAGTCATAATCGGCCAAATAAATCTTTTGAATATGGTTCACTGTTTTGAATTGATTACAAAAGTTGACATCTCTATAATAATCGCAATCTGTAACATCTAAATAGCCATTGGTAAAGGTATAAACTTCCGCTTGTCCTTTGTCTAAAATCATTTTTCTTGCCCAATGGGCTACGTATTTTGTGGTCACATCATCATAATTCTTACGACGATTATATTCAGCAACAATCGGTGCAATGTTTGCATAAAGAAGCGATAAAAGGGTCATCATAAAAACACTTACAATCAATGTTTCTACAAGAACAAAGCCTTGTTTCTTTAAATTCATTTCACTTCACCTCTTGTCTATCTTCTAGAAATATTATATAATAGTTTAAGATAAAATACTAGAATAAAAAGGAGGCTCTTTTATGGTTGCTTACGATTTTACGAAAGTTCCTGTCATTAAAGTTGTCGATGATATTATCGTTCAAGCAGCAAAGAGTGGTGCTTCTGATATTCACTTTGACCCAAGAGAAAGTGACCTACTTGTGCGGATTCGTGTTGATGGAGATTTACGAGATTATACACGAATTCCTAAAGTGTATGAACGGAATTTAATTACCCGTATTAAACTCCTTTCCAATATGAATATTACTGAGAACCGTCTGCCTCAAGATGGCGCCATTAAAGGTGTCATTGGTGGACTTGCCCTTGATATGCGTGTATCAACGCTTCCAACCAACGAGGGTGAAAAATGCGTAATTCGTATTCTCGATTATACGAGAAGTTTATCCGGCCTTGAAGCCTTAGGATTTAATAAAGCCAACTTTGAAAAATTACAGCGAATGATTTCAGTACCCAATGGTATTATCTTAATTACTGGAGCTACTGGTTCCGGTAAAAGTACAACAGTATACTCGATTCTACAAAAATTGAATCGGCCTGAAACCAATATCATTACAGTCGAGGACCCTATCGAAATGAATTTGGAGGGACTCAATCAGGTCCAAGTCAACAGTGAAATTGGCCTCGATTTCGCGACAGTACTCCGTTCCATTTTACGTCAAGACCCGAACATTATTCTTATTGGAGAAATTCGTGATAGTGAAACAGCGAAAATTGCCGTTCGTGCTTCCATTACTGGACACCTTGTCCTATCAACCATCCACACCAACAACTCTTTAAGTACCATTGAGCGTCTTTTGGATATGAATGTAGAACGTTACTTATTATCAACGGCTTTAACGGGTATTATTTCTCAAAGACTAGCGAAAATGCTTTGTCCTCACTGTCGTCAAAAAGTAAAGACGGATGCTTATCAAAAGAAAGTATTTAAACTCGCCATGAATCAAGATGTTGATGAAATTTATGCGGCGAAAGAGGGCGGTTGTGAACAATGTAACAATGGATATCGAGGACGAATTGCAATTCAAGAAGTTTTAGTTATCAATGATACGATTCGGGATGCTTTAAATAATGAGAAGTTAGAGCGTGAAGATATTCGTAGAATGGTATACAATTCTGATGTTATTACGATGCTTCAAGATGCTTTAGGCAAAGTCTTAGAGGGAACGACTTCTTTCGATGAAGTCTATCGTATTATTGATATTGATGATGACTTAGATGAAATGTTTGAAGAAGAAATTGACCGGAAAAATTTACATGATGAAACGACAGATGCAATTGTAAAGACGAGCAAGAAAAAGGAAAAACAAAAGAAAACAACGGATGTAGAACCACCTCAAATTACGATTCCCTCTCTTGATTCATTTGTAGTTTCATCCCCTCGGCCCTATCCTGGCACCGTTCCGGAAAAATAAAAATGCATTTTCTTCTCTATTTTCTAAAATGACAAAGTGATAAAGCTATAAAATGATAAGATTATAGAATAAGGTTATCAAACGATAGAATTATCAAGTTCCAAAGGAAAACAAAAAAGTAGACACAAACGAGGTGTTTACTTTTTTTACTTCTTTCGATAAGTTTTTCCCCTCTTCTAATGACAGATATATCAATTATCAGTGAAACTTAAAAAGAAAAGCACTTTTTTTACGAAGTGATACAAGCGTTTAAGAGTGCTCCTATACAAGCATCTTTCTTCATGCTATAATGATTTAAGAATCATTTAAAAAAAGAGGAAAAGTTTTCTTTTTATCGAGGAGAAATTGGAAGAAAGATGAAAGTAAGTATTATTGTTCCTGTATATAACTCAGAAAAATATTTAAAGGATTGCTTAGATTCTTTAGTGCATCAAACATTAAAAGAAATAGAAATCATTGCGATTAATGATGCTTCTAGTGATAATAGTTTGGCCATATTAAAAGCTTATGAGACAAAATATCCTGATAAACTAAAAGTTTATTCGAATCCTAACAATTTAGGACAAGGTGCTACGAGGAATAAAGGCATTGAGTTAGCTAATGGTGAATATATTGGCTTTTTAGATAGTGATGATTATGTGAATTTTAATATGTATGCGAAAATGTATGAGATGGCAAAAAAGAATGACAATCCTGAGGTTGTCACAACGGGCTTAGTTTTTGTTAAAAATAATGACTACTTAGTAAACAATTTTAAAGGTATAGCACAAACGAATGGTTGTATTATTCAGGTTGCTGATAATCCTAGTGCCCTCTTAGATGAATCCCCATCCGTTTGTAATAAATTATTTAGAAGTGATATGGTGAAAAACAGTCCTTTTATTGAAGATAAAATGTGGGAAGATGTTGCTTTTACTTATGCGAAGCTGTTTAAAGCCAGTAGAATCTTAAGATTAAATGATGCTGATTATTTTTATCGTCGTAGAACAAATGAGGGTGTTTCCTCTCAAAATAATCAATTTAATGCACATTTATTCGATATTTTTGCAGTAAATGATTTTTTAAAAAAAGAGCTAAAAGAAGCCCATAAATATGAACAATATGAATATTATATAAGATGGATTCAAATCGCGTATTCACTATATAGAGTCACTGAAATTTTTTCTTGGAATATAGAAGAAAATAAGAAGCAGGAACTCACTGATAAAATGTGTACGCTCATATTCGAACAATATGGTGATTGGCGTTTGTACCCGGAAGAACTTTTATCTAGTAAAATCGGAATCATGGAACTTGAAAAAATAAATAGATATTTTGAAAAGCAGAAGCCAAAAGCAAAATAAAAAAGTATCTGGATTGTAGTAATATTAACGAATGAATTGCATTTTAGAAATTTTTCTCCCAATAGACAAGTGCACATTTTAAAAGGACAATGCAAGAATTAAAAAGGACTTCTAGGGTCCGTACAGGCAAACACCACACCGAAATAAAGGGAAACTGCAGGAGATAATAAAACGTGTCCACTCGTGAAACTAATGATTCCTAAAATCAGGAAAGCAAGCATTTGTAGCTTGTTGAACCGACTTTGTTTCATGAAGAAGAAAAACAAAAAGCAAGTCCACAAAAGGCCAAAAGCACCAAAGCGAATGAAAAGGTCAAAGAAATCGATTTCAATCCATTTTAAAGGATTCGAAGCACCAATACCAAAAAGCCAACAAAGAATAGATTGCCTTTTCATATAGGTCATATTTCGAAAGAAAAACGTGAAGCGATTATTAAATAAAACGCGATTGATGAAGTCCAAGGAAAAAAGATGTTTCACTTGAAAAAAATCTTGTTGAACAACCATATTATGATAAACATTCGATTGAAAAAATAAAAGGATACAAGCAACCATTACGAAAGCCATTGCAAGTAGCAGTCCTCCCTTTTTTTGCTTGGTCCAGTGGGACCATTTTTCGCGAAGCAAACTTCCTAAAACACCAAAGAAAATCAAAAGCGTAAAGCCAAACAACACTTTGGTTCCTGAAAGAAGACATACAGCAATCATGAGGAGTGAAACAACGGCCATGAAAAGAGGTTTTTTTCGCCAAGAAAGAAGAAGATAGTAATACAAAATCACTAAAATGGCACTCAATTCATTGATGGATTGGAAAACACCTCTAAATCCCTCTTTTCCATCTGTTTTTAAATAAATATTAAAGCCAAAATGAAACAGATAGGAACATAAATAAAGGCCAACATATTCAAAGAAAACAACTTTTAACCATCGAGTAAGCGTATCCATCTTCAATTGGGAAAAGTAAAGAAGCACTAACAAGAGGTAACCCCATTTAAAGACAGCACTGACGCTTTCCATAAGCGCATCTTTTAAAAAGAATGTTTGATAGCCCACATAACCACCACAAATAAGAAGAAGCAAAACGAGAAGCAGACGTCTTTCGGGCAGTTGCCATATTTTCATGATAAGCCATAGCGCAAACAATCCTCTTACGACTAAATGAATCGAATAAGTCGGCAGTAAGCAAGCACAAACATCTAAGAGGGGTTGCAGAAGAAAATAAAGAATGAGAATGATTTCATCGCGTTTACTTGTTTTCATCTTTCACCTCGTAATGTAAATAATGATAATATGTTTCTTGGGTGGGTGGTTGTTTCGTAAATTGATAGTGAATCTTCGCATCTTTTAAATTATAGAGAATGCCAGCCACAGGCGGTTGCGAAGTGGAAAGAAGCACTTCTTTTCCTTGTAACGCCTGGAATGTCTTTTGAATTTGGATACTTTGAGAAAGACTGTAATAAGCATTGCCTAAGAAAATTACCCCTGCATTACAAGCAATCAACAAGGTAAAAAGCCCCTTGAAGCATTTGTTTTTTCCATATCTTAAAACAAGATAAAAGGCGGCGAGTAAAAACAGATACGTCGTTGGATTGTATCTTGCCCACCAGCTCTCTTGAATGAGGAGGATAATGCCAATGGTAAGTGCTGATAGTAAAAGGAGGATTCTTTTTTCTTGCCTTTGCTTCGACCGAAAAAAGTATAGGGCAAGAATGACAATCGATACCAAGAATAAGCCACTAAAGAAGACACCATATCCACTTAGCCTTGTATCCACACTCATGGATTCTTTCCATTCCTCTAAAGAAACTGTAAAAGGAATTTTAAGCGTATAATTTTTTTGTGTTTGTAAGTTATTGGTCTTAGCAAATGTCGCAATCAAAAATTTTTGAAGTGTATTTTTCTTGCCAAAATCTTTCGGTTGCTGCGCCGTAATAATATCTTCTTTTCCCTCTCCATAAATGGGATAAAAGAAGTTTTGATGGTCGATAAAATTCTTGATATAAGTAGGATAACCAATTACACCAAAACTCATCACAAATAAGACAAGATAATAAAGGACGAGTTTCTTGAACGTTTGAAAGAAGCGTTTTTCTTGATATTGGACAAATAAATAATAGAGCATTAAAAAGCAAGTGAAAATCATCGCATATCCCATGATATTAAACTTGATATTCAAAATGATGGGAAAGACAAGAAATAAAGTGCCATATTTTTCCAAGGTGGACGTCTTCTCTTGATGCGCAACAATTTGGAGGAGTGCAAGGAGTAAAATAAAGAACAAAGAAGCACCTAATTGGTCATTATAGAATGTAAAGACTTGGTTACAAGCAATCGGATTGAAAGTGACTACCAGGGCCAGTAAAAATGCTTTTACCCCTAATATCGAATAAAAATAAGCAACTGTCAGAGCAAATAAAATATACATCAAAATCACATTGACTGCTTTTCCTGATTCAATATGGTCTGTCAACTGATAGAGATTTGCTTCTAAAATCCAGTTGGCTTTCGCATAGTGGTCTTTCCATATATCATATTGGTCCATATCTATCTTTTCTGTTTGTAAATGCTTGGCAACAAAGCTTTCACTGCTTTCATAAACAGGATTCCAACCCAAATAGAGATTTCCTATCGCATCTTTATGGTACGTATTTCCATCACTGGAGCGGTCATAAATAAAACTCATCGACAAAAGAGAAATGGCAAAAACAAGCACGCCAAGTCCCACACTCTTCCAAAAGAGGTCTTTCCTTTTCTTTTCTTTTTTGAAAAACAGAAAAAAGAGGATTCCACTTAAGAAGAAACTACTTAAAATATGCGCTTTTGTAAGAGAGATGTGGGCATAAAAAAGACAGGATGAAAGCAAAAGCGCCACACTCAACACCAAGAGTAAGAAAAGTCCTGAATATTTTAAAATTTCTATTTTTTGTCGTCCATTTTGTTTTTTCATATGCCCTCCTACTGACTTTGTTCCTGAATAATATAAATGGGTCTTTTCTTGGTTTCTAAATAGGTCTTTGATAAATAAGCTCCAATGATTCCTGTACAAAAGAGTTGAATCCCACTCACCATAAAAATGATACAAACAAGAGAGGGCCATCCTCCTACGGGGTCCCCAAAACAGAGCGTTTTAATAATGATGACAAGAATGGCAATAAAGGAAATAAAACAAAATAAAATCCCCACAAAGACAGCAATCCAAAGCGGTGCCGTAGAAAAAGCAATAATCCCATCCATTGCATAAATCAAAAGCTTCCAAAAACTCCATTTTGTCTCGCCAGCAACGCGTTCCACATTCTCATATTCTAACCATTTAGTCCGAAATCCCACAAAATTAAAGAGGCCTTTTGAATAACGATTGTATTCTTTCAATGATAAAATTGCATCGACCATTTGTCTAGTCATTAACCGATAATCTCTTGCCCCATCAACCATTTCTGTTCGACTGATTTTATGAATCAATTTGTAAAAGCAACGAGCAAAGAAACTACGAATGGGTGGTTCACCTTTCCGCGAAACTCTTCTTGTTCCAACAGAATCATACCCCTCTTCTTTTATCAAACGGTACATCTCTTTTAGTAAAGCAGGTGGGTCTTGTAAATCCGCATCCATTAACGTCACATAATCACCAGTGGCCATTTCTAGTCCAGCATAAATAGCTGCTTCTTTCCCAAAATTTCTTGAAAAAGAAAGATATTTGACATGACGGTCTTTAGTAGATAACTTCCGGCAAACTTCCAAGGTTTTATCTTTGCTTCCATCATCCACCAATAAAATTTCAAAATCCACTTTTTTCATCTGTTGCATCACTTGTTTGACCTCTTTATACAGTAAAGGTAGGGCTTGTTCTTCATTATAACTTGGAACAATGATTGATATTTTTTCCATCTTTATACTCCTCGTAAACAGTTTTTGTAAGCGATAGGCTATCTTTTTTCTTACATCCACCATTTCTTTTTGATTCTTCTTTTTTTATTATACCAAATTTTTTAAACTTGTGTAGTCTAATTAGTCGAATCAAAAAAAAGAACAGGATTCGTGTTAGAACTGTTCTATTTTAAACACTGTAGCTCCTGTTTTCTTGGCTGCAAGAATACCTACTTCAGAATCTTCGAAAATCATTGTTTCTTCTTTGCTTGCCTGGTATTTCTCCATCGCTTTTAAAAATCCCTCCGGATTGGGTTTGGTATGCACAATGTCTTCTTGGGTAATCATATCGTCAAAGAGTTGTGTGACTTGAAAGTGTTCTAAGATATCCATGGTATTCTTTTTGGAAGCCGTTGTGACAATGACGATTTTATATTCCTTTGGAAGTGATTGAATCAATTGAAATAAATGGGTATTGATTTTCGCCGCATCTAAAAATGTAGCATAAAGCTCTTTTTTCTTGCGATGCACTTGTTGGATTTCTTGTTCATTACTAAGGATTTGGGGAAGAAATTCTGTATATTTTCTTCCGTTACAATATTGACAATAATACTGATAATCCATTTCTTTTCCAACTTCTTTTAAGGCTTTACTATAAGCAAGATAGTTGACATCCTCTGTATTAAATAAGGTTCCATCTAAATCAAATAAAGCTAATTTACTCATAAAATCCCCTCCCCATATTTTTCTATAATTTCATTCATGACAATCAACATTCCTGCATAGAAAAGAACGGACCTTTCTTTGTTCTTTTCTATTTTATAAGGCATCAATCGTAACCAATGCACAATTTCATGGAAGTAAATACTTCTTACCTTTTCATAAGAAAACGTATTTTCTAAGTATTGACGATAGTTTTCATACATTTCTTTATAATTATGGGAAGATGTAAACAAATAATTGATATGATTTTGATAGACATCTACACTTTTGGTATTCATGAAAAACTCATAATTTCCATGTAAGGACTGTAATAATTTGGCATAGTCTAAATTCGCACTTTCATGTAGATTTCCTGTATTGGGGTCAATGATATAATAGTCATTTTTTTCTAGATTACAGATAATGTTTTCAATCGTTAAATCTCCATGAATTGTACTATAAGTATCTGTTTTGAAGATATTCATTAAGCAATCTTTTTGAAGATACTTTTTTAAAAGCTTTAGATTCTTGTATTTTTTGCCATTAATATATAAGTAATCATATTTAAGTAATGGTTTGATATAAGAACCACTTTCAATTTTTTCAATGTTTTTTATCACTTTGGTATCAAGATATTCTTCGAGAGATTGTCCTTGCTTCTCATACTGTGTCACTTGATATAAATGCTTTTCTAAATCTTCTAAAACTTGTTTTAACATATGCCAACTTTTTTGTAATGGTTGTGAATGAATATAATTAAAGAAGACAATGGAACTACTCATATAAGGCATATCGTAACTACAATAACCATCTCCATGTTTGACGTTCAAAACTTGTGGTAAAGAAAGATGACTCTGATTGGCTTCAATCCATTCTATTTGTTGATATAACTTTTCACTGTCTTTGCCAAAGGAATACTTTCGAAAAAACGTGTTTGTATTGTCTGTACATAACATGGTTGTGGCATTACTTCCTGCTGAATAGTCTTGTAAAATACAAATATCTCTGTTGATTTTTAAATAATTTTGAAAGTATTTACGGCTTTCAGCGCTAAAGTAGGCTTCCAAAAAAAGCAGTTTATCTTGGCGATTGACATGAGGCAATAATTCGAGATGTTTATTATCAACATAAGGCTGTTTTCTTCGATAAATACGATATGGAAGAAAAGAGATAACAAATAAAGAAATTAGTGGAATGCACTGATACAAGAGAAAATAGAATGAAAAAGTCCCTGTCAACGTTTGCGTTAAATGAAAAGTTGGGGCATCGAGTGTATTTTTAGAAAAGAAGCCCAGCATTAAATGGACTACACTGACAGAATAGCCAAATTGTTTCATGGATAAGGCAAACGTAAAGTAAGACAGTAAATAAAACGTCCAAATGCAAATGGTGTTCAACAAGAGTTTTCGCTTACTGACATTTTCAAAAATATCTTTAAATGAAGAAATAATACACCAAAATCCTTTTAAAATCGCATATTCAATGGTCGCATTAAAAATACCTGCAAATTTTTTGACAATGATTTTAAGGGTCTTGTTATGACGGAAGAAAAAGACAATCGATAAAAGACATAAAACGCTTAATACACCGTAAAAGAGAATACTCTCCCCTATCATTTCGCGTTCAATACCAATGATGCCGATGAAACAAAACAAGAATCCGACAAAAATAATATCCAATATTCTATCGATAATCACAGTTGAAAGTGAAAAGGAAATGCCATTTTTCATTCTTTTTCCGGAATACCATGCTCGAAATAAATCCCCGACCTTAAAAGGAACAATCGAATTAATAAAATAAGCAGAAGCAAGCGCACGCAATAATACTTTTTCATCTGACTTTTCATAAATATCAATAAGCTGTTGTTGCCGATAGACTTTAAAATAATGTCCTAATATAAGTGTGATAATGGAGATAATAAAAAGAACAAATTTCATCCTATCAAATCCTCAAAATGACGACTTTTGACAGCTTCTTCATATTCTTCCGGAGTTCCAAAAGAAACATGCATATCAACATCATAATAGCCTACTCTGCCACCGGAAGATATCAAAGTATTATAAACGCCACTAATAAAATATTCTTGATAATTGCATTGTTTTAAATAAGTTTGTACTACCTTTTCAAAAATATCTTTATTTTTAAAATAGTACACGCCACAAATAGCATGATGACTAATCACTTCTTTTTCAACGGTCCGGACAACAAGATTGTCTTGATTCACTTCTAAATAGCTGAATTTGTTTTCTTGCGATGGAAAAGACAACAGTAATCCATCTAATTCTGTTTGTTGTTTCACGGCCTCGTAAAAATCCTTTGCCATAAACATATGGTCACAGTCATTAAAGATAATTGGATTTTGGTCATGTATCTCTTTGATTCCCTCTAAACAAGTTAAAACAGCTCCGTTTAATACTTCTTTGATAATGACAATCTTTGCATTTGGATAATACTTTTTAATTTCTTGGTCAATTTGAAACTTCAAAACATGTTCTTGTAATACAACAAACGTGATATCGACTTCTAAAAACTTGGTAATGGATTGCGTTGCCCAATAGAAAAAGGGTTTTCCATGAATTTCAATCAAAGGTTTTGGAAGCTGATAGCCCATGTTTTTAAAGCGAGAACCTACGCCACCCATTGGCATAATTAAATGTACTTGATTCATTTTATTTTTCACCTATTTTAGTTAACATTTCACATTCTGCATCAATCACTCTACGAAGACCTTCTTCCATCGAAATTTGGGGTTCCCATCCATATTTTTCTTTGGCATATGTATTATCACAAAGAGAATATTTATTAACTTCATGTTCTAATATTTCCTCTTTAATTGCATATTTTCCCTCATAAAGAGCTGGATATTTTTCCCAATAATGTGTATTATCAGCATACTTTGCTGGAATGTCTTTGTGCATAATCTTCTCAGCAATTTGATACATTTCATTAACGGAATAATTTGTATTCGAAGAAACATTGACACAGTCAAATCCTTCACCTTGTTGAACTTTAATGGCCAAATCAATTAAATCATCTACATAGATATAGTCTCTTCTTTGCTCTCCTGTAGAATGAAATATGGGTGTTCGATTATAATAAAGTTCTCTAATCATATAGGCAACAAATGGAGGTTGTTTACGCAAGCAATCAATATGAGGTCCATAAACATTAGCAAAACGTAAACAAGTAATATTCATTCCATATGTTTTTGCAAATGATTCGGCAAATCTTTCAGCACAGTACTTTGTATTTGGATAGATGAGAGTAGGTACTTTAAAATGGTCTTCTTTCGTTGGAAATTCTGTTTCATTTTCATACATTGCATTGGTAGAGGCTTGAATCACCTTTTTAACGCCATATTTTCTAGCATTTTCAAGTAAGTTCACCAATCCAACTGTATTGACTGAAATTGCTTCAACTGGATCTGTCTGACAATCCGGAAGAGGAGCAATTCCAGCAATATTGTAAATATAATCTACATCTCCTGCTTTTAATAAGGTTGCTATTCCCTCTTTATCACGAATATCCATCTTGATAATTTCGTCTTTAAAACTGTGATCTTCAAATTCTAAATTATCCCACTTTCCATAAGAAAAATTATCAATCAAAATCAGTTCATGTCCCTCTTGATAAAGTTTATGAGCCAATTGGGACCCAATAAATCCTGCAGCTCCTGTAATTAATATTTTCATTTTATTTACTCCTTTCAATTATTTCAGCCTTGTATTCATCAATGATTTTTGTTCTCATATCACTATTGAGATACTTTTTCTTAGAAAAAATATACTTTCGCAACATTTGTAATAAACTCATTGAAAACGACATTAATTTATTATTCGATACTTGATCTTTTTCTCTCCAACTGATTGGAAAAAACTTTACATTCATGTTGCGATATTTTTGCATTAGAATCATAACATCATTAAAATAAAGCGTATCAGGCAATTGAAGATAGTACTTTGACTTTAATGATTCCATTTTATACATATTAAGTCCAGAACCTAAATCATACACTTTTTCATGAAGAACAAGGGAAAATAAAGTATTGAATACTTTGTTTCCAAAAATTCTTAATTTAGAATATCCATCAATTTTTGACCCTTTCATAAAACGAGCCCCTAACATGCAATCATATTTTTGATATTCTTTGCTTTTGATGTATGGTAAAACATCTCGAATACTTCCCTGATCATCCCCATGTAAAACAATCACATAATCATAATCATTTTCAAGGGCATAATTAAAAGCAACTTTATGAGAACCACCAAGCCCATAATTTTCTTCGTTTCTTAGCAAAGTTATCTGAGTAGGTATTTTTCCCTCCTTGATGACTGCACGCACTTTCTCTTCTCCGTTATCAGTACTGCGATTGTTGATGACAACAATTTCTTGGATATACTTACAAACTTGCTTATCGAATTGTTCTAGCACTCTTGTCACTTGCTTTTCACAATTATACATGGGTATAAATACCATTATTTTCTCCATATGTCACACTCCTTAAATTTTTTCAATTAATATCTTCATGAAAAGAAAATTCATCACCATTGTAAATGGTGTTATCAATATTTTAGCACATATCTTCGCATATTTAGTGATGAATTTAACTTTTCGAAAATGTACGAGTAAAAGATGAGAAAGACCACTAATGACCACACTCGATAATAGAATCAAAGCCATCTGATAAATGATATAGAAAATGTATTTGGTTCGAATATTGATATTGCTTTTATTTTCAAATATCTTTTTCGTTGAAACAGTGTACACATAGGTAACTGCTGTCGTTGAACTAATGATATTGGCTATTGTGACCGGTATCCATTTTGATAAAATCGTATAGATACACATATCGACAATCCATCCTACACCGGAAATAGCAAAAAAATGGAAAGCTTGTTTGATAAGTTTTATGATTTTTTCTGACATATTACAACCTTCTTCTCAATTATTATAAGTATACCAATAAATAGAGAGAATGACAAATAAATTTTTGTATTTTTCCTCAAGGAAGTAATGAAAAATAAAGTTTCTTTTCTACTTCCCTTTCCTATTTCAAAAGGCTTCTTGTATGCCTTTTTTTATCAACGGACCGTTCTACATTTTGAACGGGAATTTCACACCACCAGGTGATAGGTTCTAACTCAACAAGATAGTACTTGCCATCTTTGGTCTTCTTATTTTCATCATAACTCTTCTGTAAGGCCTCCCGCCAAGTTCCATCATGAATGCCACCTATGTCATTTTCATTTTTATAAAAGGTGAAAATTCGACCTCCATAAACGAAAATGGAATAACAAAAATAGAAAATAACAATGGCACGAACCATTTGAAAGAGCGCTTTTTTCTCACTTAAAAGAACGGCAATCGGAAAGAAGAGACAGACGTTGCTAATCATATAATACCGGTCGGGATAACTCACCTGATAATGATTCAAAAAGCCAAAAATGGAGGTTCTAGTCACGATGATAACAAAGCCGGAAAGCAGCCAAGAAAGAAGTGTAAGAAGATAAAATTTTCGATGTTCTTTCGCAAGTTGAAAGAAAAAGAAAACAAACAAAGCAACTGTCAGACCCACGATAAATAAAGCTTTCAAATGATTCATGGAATGATAAATTCCAAAGACAAGTGGATAACAGAAAACACGTAAGAGAATTTCTGGTAGTTTTTGGTATGGAAAAGGTTCTTGCTGAGAAAGAGGTATTCCTTGATTTGTTGCTTTGATTCGAAAGAAAAGAATGCATCCCATCACAACGATGATAAGACCACTCACGACCAAGGAACGAATAGAACTTTTTTTCCATTCTTGTTTTAGCATTTCTTTTATCCTAGAAAACGAAAGCTTCTTTTGAGGACCTATGAAATAGGCTTGAAGAATGTCTTTGAGTTCGATGATGCCATAAATTCCATATCCGATGATAGCAGCTGGAAAAGAGGGAATCAAAAAAATCAAGAGAAAGTCAATCAAAAAGATTTTCCATTTTTTTGTCGGGTCGTTTTTATGGTCATAACGATAGACGAGGAAGCAAAAAACAATCACCCAAACGAGCATATGACACTGTAAAGTTCTTCCAAGTATTTCCGTATAAGACTGACCAAGTGGTAAGCATAAAATCGCAAAAAACAAGAAAGTTTTCGCAAGCCAATTCAAACGATTGCCCATGGTCATTGCTGGTAACATCGCCACAAAAGTATAATAGACGCAAGAGATAACAGTGATAAAAATAGGAATGGTTCTTAAATCTCCTTTACAAAAAAGCTGGGCACATGTCAAGGCAAGTTGTTGGAATAGAACAATGACAAATTCAAAATAATCATATCGTACATGCAGTGCGGTATGAAGAAAGCCATCTTTTAAAAGAAGAGAAATCCACGTGCCATCTTCCGCATATAAAGAGGGATATTTTAAACTGTAAAGAGAACGACAAAGCAGCAACAACATCCCAATAACAAATAGCATCCAATAGCGTAAATATCGTTTCTTAAAGAAGACTTTCCTTTTTCTCATTACAATTACACCTCATATCCATTTTCTTCTTGTTTTATTTGGGTATTTCCCACCTTGCATCCATCATACAATAAACTACCCCCCCCCAAGTCAATAGGAATTTGCAATTTTTTCGAGGAAATTCGACGATTTTTTATTGAAATGTTTTTCTTTTTACTTTTTCTTATTTTTTTTCAAAAAAAAGATTGATATCCAACTATCAATCTTTCTCCTAATTTCAAAGGAAGTATGTTCTCGTCAAAGTGAACTTGCTTCCTTTTATTGTACATTTAATTCAATGCGATACCGAATGTCTTTATCAAAGACAAATTGATAAGTTCTCTCTTCTCCCTCCCATTTAATATGGTCAACGGAACGGAAAAGCAACTCAGTTAATTCATCATAGTCTTTCATATTGCTTTCAGTCGCAATGTAAATCGCATAGTTTCCTTTTTCAAGCTTGCTTAAATCAATTGTTGTATCAAACCAAGACCGTGTCTTATCCAAATTATCTTTTAACGTATTTCCAATTGAAAAAGGTCCATTCGTAATGCTGCCCGCATTGAAGCGATATTTTTGATATGTTTTCGTATTTTCAAAGATAATCTCTCTTTTCACTTGTTGTTCTTTCGCAAGATTCATTCCATATGAATATGAAAGACCTTGCATACGGAGTTTTCCATCCACAAATTCAAGTTGATTAAATTGATTATACATATTTCTTACACTATCAGCTGTTTTTTCAGCAATCGCTTCTTGACGAACAATCAACTCTAAAGCAATATTATCATCTAAATAATCATTATGGGTCGTCACTGATTTCTCTGCTTGATACATGGTCACTTGTGGCATAAAGAACAAGTTGTTGACAAGCGTTTTTGCGTATGTTTTATCAATCGTTGTTTGAATATACATCCGATAGTCCCCATCATCTAAAGCATCGATATCAATTGCACCCTTGAACCATGAATACGTATAATCTTTTCCGTCTTTGGCATAAACTTTAACGCTCATCTCTTTAGGGTCAGTGATTTGAGAAAGGGACTGTTTCGTAATTTCACCCGTTAGAATATTTTCAAGAAGCAATTCAAAAGTCACTTTTTGTTTTTCTTTTGGAACGACTCCATCAATCGCATGGTATCCTTTTATCTCTAGTTGTCCATCTACTTCTTTTAAATACTCGAAATAGAAGTTGCCTGTTTCTTCAACTGGCGCATCAATGTCTTCAACGACATCGACTTTGATTGTTTTCGTCACTGTCTGATGAAAGCTATCTTGGACTTGATAGGTCACTTGATAAGTACCTGTTTTTGATGGTTCTACTGTATTTTGGGTCACTTCAATTCGGTCCGTAATGTCCCCATCTTCTTGGTCCATCGCTTTGACATCATCCAATGGTTCAAAAGCGCTGTTCACTTCAATTCGACGATTCTCTGCAGTAATCACTGGCTTTTGATTTTGGGTGACAGTCACCGTAATTGTCTTTGTCACTGTTTGACCATAGTTATCTTTCACTTGATAAGTGACTTGATAAGTGCCAACGACGTTTGGTTGTACGCCATCACTGGTGACTTGAAGACGACTCGTAAGGTCACCATCTTCCTGGTCATTCGCTGTAACACCCTCTTTGGCATTCCACTTGCTTCCTTGTACAATCGTTTTGTTTTCTGCTAAAATCACAGGAGCATTATTAAGCACATTGGTCACATCCAGTGAAATAGAGGAATTACTCGTTCCCGCAAGCACCCAACCATTCACTGGCTTCTCCCCCGTCACGTCTGCTTGAACGAGGAACCAAGCTTGATTGCCGACAAACTCTTGACGGAAGACAGGAACAATCGAATAGTTATATTGACCACTAATTTCTTCACTAGAAGTACTTTTTTCTTTATAAACTTTTACATAAGGATTATTGTTATTAGAAAGGGCTGAAACACTGACTCTTCCATAGGTACTCTTTACAAATTGTAAACTATCCGCCCGCACCCATTCTTTTTGGTCGGCAATATAATCGGATGTGACTAAATAAGAAACAGGAGCTCCATTTTTATCATAAGCTATCGCATAAACAACGACAAAGCGGTCCTTTTTCATCACTTGTCCTCTTAAAGAGGTTAAAGAGGGGTCACGATAGAAGTTTGCATCTCTTGTTGAAAGAGCAACTTGTGGAGTCACAACGCCATTTTCAATCAATAATTTATACGTATATTCACTGTCAGGGAATCTTGCTGCGGAATTAGGAGATACATAACCTTTTTTTGCAGTGTTGATTTTTTTAATATAAGCAGCTGGAACATAAACAAATGCATTCCAGTTATAAGGACCTGAAGTAATGCGGTTGAACTGGTTATCAATATTGATATCACTCATAACCTTATACCAGGTTGTACTACCGCCTACATTCTCTCCTTGTACTTCTCCGATAATCACAACAGCATCTTCTGCTTCCGGATATTCATAGACAACATTGTTGCCAAGAGCGGGTGCTTTTCTCGCATCGATTTTATCGGTTGTCACCCCTAATTGATAATAATTATAATCTTGCATTCCTTTTGCTTTGTCAAAAGAATAATAATTAGAGGCCATTTTTTCGCTCCAATAAACATCGGAAGCATATTTTACATTCATTCCACTTAATTTATTTCCAAATTGTGGCCCATAATAACGCCAATTCTCCGCATCAACAAAGCCATAGGTAACCCAATCTTCTGCGAATCCTAAAATACTGCTTGCAAAGTTTGCATAACGGTTGGCATTCGCATAAGGATTTGAATCGACTGCGTTTAAACCAAACCCATTGTTTTTATTGACGGCTAAGTTACTCTTTCCATTGCCTGTTTCATTTCGACTTAAACTGAATGCTAAAAGTGCATTCACGCCATATTTTTCTTGGGCATAATAGAAGAACGCCCCCTTACCATAAAGTCTTGAAGTAAAACTATAAGCTGTCATGCCATAAACATCACCGGCAGTTCCAATGTTATCTCTTACATATTCATCAATGTTCACACTGGAATAATTGGATTTCGTGTGATTGGATAAATACATGTAATAATTATAATAAGCTTCATTTTTATTGACAGCATGATTGTGATTACCGGCTCTATTATCTTTAATCATAGTTGTTAAATCCGTATAAAAATAGTGTCCATCATAACTATAATATTTGCCATTACTAAGCATCGTAGGTTTTGGACCAATCGTCGTTCCATAAGTCCCCTCTTTCGAAGCATGCATATCGGAAACATAGTGGTGATAGATAGAATCGTTGGAGATTTGATAATAACTACTTGATTTGACCCAAGTAATTGGAACAATCTCATAATTCTCTTCTAAAACCCAACCCGTTCGGTCATTGACTAAAATTTTCGCAACATATCCCATGGGCGAAGTAGAACTATCTAATAAAACTGCATCATCACCGGAGTAAGATGTAGACATGTAAGTATGTGCAAAAGAAAGGGTTGGCTGGGTATAAATATCAAACGTATCCTGGATGGGATTTTGATGCAATTCTACCAAAGCCACATTGGCATCTATCACTGTTGTCACACCATTTATTTTCGTTAAAATAGCCAAATCGTCTGCCCCATTTGACTGCATATAATTTTTGGCTTCTTGGAATGTATTCGCACAAGAAACTTTCACAATTTGTCCATCACTATGAAATCCAGCAACTTCAAAATTCCCACAAAGTCCTCTTCCTGCATAGTCTGATTTCGAATAAGCAAAAACGCTTTTTGGAGCAAGATAAAAGAAACTCATTATGATGATAAATAGGATGATTTTTTTCGCATTTTTCATACATCTTCCCTCCACATTCTTACTTTTATTATACAATAAATAAAAAGAAAAAGAGATAGATTTTTGATATCTTTTCTCTTTTTATAATCACTTGACAAAATTTGACGTTCTATGCTGTTTTCAGTTTTAAAAATTCGATTTTGGAAATCGCCACTTGATATTGCGGTTCGATTCCCTCGATTTGAATTGAAATCTTCTCTTTATCTGATAACAACCAATCACTATTCACTCCAAGTGCAATCAAAAGTTTTCCTTGGAATAATAAACATTTTATTTCTTCCCCCCCCCACGTGACTTTCACAGGGATATCTGAATTGGTAAAGTCAATGCGCAAAAGATTTGCAAATGCCCTTTCATTGTACAAATCACGATTGGTATCAACTTCCAAATAGAGAAAATCAACCTCTTCTTTGGCAAGTGCTTTTGAAAACGTATAGGTACATGTATACAATTTATCTTGTCGCGTACAAATAGACTGCATTGTTGGTTGGACTTTCGTAAATCTTGTTTTTAAAGCTTCATAAGAATTACCAAACACAGACGATGAAACACCTAAATCAGCAATGGTGAAGTTGGCAAGACGTTTATCACTCCCTACCGTATTTCCATAAATCTTCTGATAAAGTTCTCTAGGTAAAAAAGCCTCATATTCTTCTGCATAAAGATAATCATCCGTTGTCATTAAATAATGATAAATATAATAGCTCTGTTCTGCATTCGCAATAAACGTACCCACAACAGGCTTTTCTTTTTGAATTATCGTTAAAAACTCTTCGCTTGCTTCTTGACTCTTAATCGCATAAATGGATGGCTGTGCAGTTGTTGTTAAATCTAAAATATAGTAAGCTGCCAAAGGTCCATATAAAACAAATTTTAAATCCGGATTATATTGAAGCAATTTTTGGGCATTGTTAGATAAGGTATTTAATTCTTGAAAGGTAATTTTCTTGGATAACACGGTAAAGTAGGCATCTTCTTTCAAAACAAAGCCAGTTCCCAGTCTTGGAAGTGGACTATTTTCAATCAACTGATAGTCCTCTTCAATCGTATAATGGGCTTGAAGCGTATAATTTGGAAATGTAATAGGCGAATCACCCAGTACAGCCAAGATGGCCACCATTATTCCAAGGACAATGGCTGAGAAAGGATTCGGACGCTCATATCGAACTGTAATCATGAAAAACAAAATGCCACAAACAATTTCAATTAAATAGCCAGTTCGTGATAATAATCGTCCCGAATCAGCACGTAAAAGGGTAAAATGATACCCTACTAATAAAAGGAGAAGTCCTGAAACAACTAAGAAAAATTTCGGATGAGCAAAAATTTTAAAAACATCTTTCTTGTGCTTGCAATCTTGAAAAAACTGTAAGAGTAAGAGAACAAAAATCCAAATCGCTAAAGCAGGAATCATATAACGTAAACAATAATAGACTAATTTGGCAAGAAATTGTCCTCCACCAAAAATTTGGAATAATCCCTCAGGCACTTCTTGGGCAAAAACAGACGCACCCTCTGCCAATAAGGATTGTGAAGAGTAGACTAAAAGATGTTTGAGTAAGTGCAACAAGATAGGAACTGCCAAGAAGATTGGTAGAAGCACAACAAACCATTCGAGATAAAACCGGAAAGTATGTAACTTGCTTTTTCCATCTTTAGAACGAATGAAACTAATCATTTGATAAAGGGCAAATGGCAAAGTTCCAAGTAAAACTGACACGCCATAAACGGGATAATAAAGTCCTCCTAAAAAGCATAACCATATCCAAACCTTTAACCACAAATTCTTTTTTGCTCGTAGCTTAGGTAATAATAAAATCAGCAATGAGATTAAAATGAGATAAACGCGGTTATAGTTTACAAAAAGAAACAATAGACTCAATAATAAAGTTGCTTTTTTGTCTAAATGACAGTGAATTAAAACAATGGTAAGAATGGCAAAAATCGTTGTATAAATCGCAACCGCAACATTATAATGCATCATAACGCCACCACAAAGTTCTAAAATAAAACCAACGCAGACGGAATAAAGACCCGATACAGGAATGTAGTTTTGATAAGGAATCTGTCCTTTACTAAAAATTTGATGAAAAGCCTGAATATTTTCACCTGTGTGATGTAAATCAGTTGGTAAAATCGCACTGGTATTCATGGAAACCGAATGGATGATAAAAATTGTGATGATGGTTGCAAATGACAGAAGTTGATTGATATTTTTTTCTTTTCGACTCCAGTTTTTATAAAGATAATAAAAATTGTAAACAAGAAAACTAAGCAGTAAGGTTCCAAAGAAAAGCTTTGCAAAAAATGGAAGTGGAACATGGATTTCTTGCCCTTGATATTGATAACAATCCACTAAATAATTCAAAAGAATGAGTGGAATTGTAGTTTGACTCAAGAGAATACAATTCTCTAAAATAGGCTTCTTTTGCTCTAATTTCAAAAGACATAAAGTAATAAGGAAAGAAAGGAGCAATAAGAATTCTTTCGAAATAAAAAGCGCATGAAAAGAAAAATTAAGCAAGCTCAGTCCACCATAGAAGAAATAAAATAAAAAACAATTTATCAGACAAATTTTTGCTTCTTTTCCTTTCAGAAAGTGGTGCGATAGTAATAAAAGAAAGAAAGTGGTTAAAAGGAAAAGAGGAACATGCATCGTCAAGAAATAATAGAGAACCATTCCAGTTGCAAGTGCTAAAAGAACCAGCGAGAAAGAAGAAAAAACTGGTTGTTTCTCTTCTCTTCTCTTTTTCCTTGTTCGAATCATATCTATCAGTAAAACGAAACTGCCAACGAAGACAATTATCCAAAAGCAATTGAGCTCCATAGATTTATTATTTTTTAAAATCACTAAGGCTTCAGCAATGATATCATGAAACGTTTCTGGTGTTTGGCCTGCAAGTAAAAAACAAAGAGCCATTCCTAGCATCCCAAAGGCAAATAAAACACCCAATATTTTTATTTTTTTTAAGTGTACAAAACTTTTCATAAGGCCTCCTTATTTCCCTTTTGCTTCTTTTAATTTCAAAAATTGCATTTTCTTTATCGCCACTTGATATTGTGGTTCTATTCCCTCGATTTGAATTTGTAAGGATGAATGACTTTGAAGTAACCAGTCACAATCAACTCCTAAGCCAATGAGGAGGCGTCCACGACTCAATAGCGCCGTTATTTTTTCTTCTCCACCCCAGGAAACAGTCACTGGAATGTCCATATTGGTCAGGTCAATTTGTAAACGATTGCGCAGCGATTTTTCATTGTAAAAATCTCGATTCGTATCCACTTCTAGATAGAGAAAATCGACCTCATCTTTTTGAATAGGAGTGGTAAATTGATACGTATAAGATGCTGTTTTTTCATCCCGATTTGTCTTGACTTGATATTGCATCTTCACTTCTTTAAAATTTTTCTTCAATGTTTGATAAGATTCTCCTAAAGAAGCAGGTGCTTTTCCTAAATCATTCGTTTTTATCTGAGAGGCACACTTCCATTCTCCCTCTTTTTGTCCATCAATCTTTTGATACAATTCCGTTGGTAAGAAGACATCATATTCACTCGAATATTGATAATCATCGGTCGTCATTAAATAATGATAAATATAATAATTGGCAAGCGTATCGGCAAGATATCTTCCAATCACAGGCTTTTCCCGTTTCACCACTTCAATAAATTCCTCTGATGTTTTTTTCGATTTGATTGCGGCAATGGAGGGTTGCGAAACTGTTTTCAAATCTAAAATATAATAAAGGGCAAGTGGCCCATAAAGAACAAAACTTAAATCAGGGTCATACTGCAATAATTTTTGGGCAGTATCGTGTAATTGCTTCATATTTTCGATGGTATATTCTTCCCCATCTTTCGAAGTTAAATAAGATACTTTTGTAGAAACAAAACCAGTTCCAATTCTTGGTAAATCCCCCTCTTCTACATAAGTATAGTCACTTGGAACATTGTAATGATGAACAAGTTGATATTTTTCCATTGTCAGCGGTGACGAACCAAGTTGGATTAAAATACTTAAAACAACGCCAAAGGTAATCGGATAAAATAAACTTTTCTGATAGTTTTTAAAGACAATAATGAGATAAATCATCCCACAGACAATGGTGATAATATTGCCTGTTCGTGATAACAGCATCTGATAATCTGCCCGCATCAATGTAAACGTATAAGAAACTGCTAAAATGAATAGACCTGCGGGGAGTAATAAGAATGCTGGTGTTTGGATTTTTTGCCAAACATCTTTTTTACTCTTACAAGAAGAGAACAAGCCTAATAACAGCAACGTAAATAACCATATCGCACCAGCCGGAATGACATAACGAAGACACCAATAGCACAATTGAGCAAGCAATTTGCCTGGTCCTAAAATTTGTAAGAATCCCTCAGGCAATTCTTGCGTAAAGACAGAAATACTGTCTGCTAAAAGCGATTGACCAGAATAGGTCATGGTATGCTTTAACATGCGAATGAGCAAGGGAATACAAAGGACAATCGGAAGCAATGTAACTCCCCACCAAACATAAAAGGAAACTTGCTTGCGTTGCTTTTTAAAATCTGTAGACTTTAAATAACCAATGAACTGGCCAATGCCAAAAGGAAGCGTTCCTAATAAAACTGCGGCGCCATAGAGCGGATAATAAAGTCCTCCTAAAAAGCAGAGCCATAACCAAACTTTTAACCAACAATTCTTATTGGCAATCAGTCGAGGGAACAACAGAATCAAAAGAATGGCCATGATAAGACTGATGCGATTATAACTGACAAGTAAGACAAGCATCGAGAACAAAAGGCTCTCTGTTTTAGAAAGATGTCGGCTTACAAGCCAAATGGTAATCAATGAGAAAAACAATTCAAATAGAACAAGTGCGCTTTTATAATGCGTCATCACCCCTCCACAGAGCTCCAAGAGAAAACCGATAACGACAGAAAAGAGTCCTGAAACAGGAATATAAGTTTGATACGGCGTTTGTCCTTTTAAAAATATCTGATGGAACGCTTGAATATTTTCTCCTGGATGATGATAATCAGGAATCGTAATCAGATTTGCGGTACCATAAATCGTTCCCTGAATAGAATTGAGCATAAAAATAGTCAAAATGGATGGAAGTGCGATAAGCTGGTCTAAAGTTGCATCTTTCTTTTTCCAAGTACGGAACAAGTGAACGAGATTAAAGACCATCACCCCAAGGAGTATACTCCAAAAAACAAGGGCAGCAAAGAAAGGCTGAGGAAGTGTCATCATCTTGCCTTGATAAAGATACTTGTCGACAAGAAAATTAAGAAATGGCAAAGAAATCGGAATTTGGGCAACTAAAATGAGTTTTCTTAAAATATCCTTTTTCTCTTCTTTACAAACACACCATAATGTAACTAAAAAAGAAGCAATGAAAAGCAACTCTTTTTGAACAGCAACTTCAACAAAATGATTGATGAAAACAAAGACACCATAGAAAGCATAAAAAAGAAAACAAAAAGCAACCAGTGTATGCGCTTCTTTGCCAGGAATGCACTTATGGGCAAGGAGTAGCAAACATAAAGCAAGTAACACAAATGGAAGCGTTGTCATCGTAAAGATGTAATGTCCCACTAACACCGTTATCATCGTTACCACAACAGCAAAAAAAGGCGTCACTACTTTCTCCTTTTCTTCTTTTTTCTTCCGATACAAATCTCTTAGAAAATCAAGTACTAAAAGAAGAACGCCCACTCCTGTCACGAACCAAAAGCAGTTGATTTCCACGGATTTATTTGTCTTTGTGTAAGCAACAAATTCAACAATCATATCATGAAATGTTTCCGGATTTTGACTCAAAAAGAAAAAACAACAGCAAAAAGCAATGCATCCTCCTAATAGCAATAAACATAAAATTCGCAATTTTTTCGCATGCACAAAATCTTTCATTCTATCCCCCATTTCAACTATAATTCTTCTGCAAAACGCTTCTCACATTTATGGAAAATATGGTAACCAATCCAAAGAAGAAAGAAGCAAATTAAAAATAGAATTCCCAAAGCGGTTAAATCCGGTGCTTTTTGGTAATATAGAATATCCCGATAAGCAGTAATAATATGCACCATTGGATTGAGATTCAAAATATTTCTAAATCTTTCCGGAATCATACTCACTTCATAGACAATTGGCGTCAAGTAGAACCATAACATCATCAAAACATTGACAAAATATTCCAAATCGCGAATATAGACCGTTATGGAAGACAAAATGAAAGAAATGGCCAATGAAAAGACATACTGTAAGAACATCACAAGTGGTAAAAAGACAATACTTGCGCCAATGCCAATCCCACTAATCAATAAGGCAACGACAATAATGATGCAGGAAATTAAAAAGTTTAAGAAATTGCTCGTCACGTTTGAAATTGGCAAAATCGCTCTTGGAAAATACACTTTTTTAATAATCCCAGAAGAAGCAATAATCGTAGATGTACTTTGACAAACGGTACTATTGAAAAAAGTCCAAGGAATTAAAGCTACAATCAAAAACATCGTATAATTTTCGACTTGAACCCGCATGATAAAAGGAAAAACAAGGGCATAAACAAGGAGTTGTAACAAGGGATTAATAAAAGACCAAAGCACTCCTAAAAATGATTTCTTATATTTTCCTCTAAATTCTTTGCGAATAGATGTTTTTAAAAATTCTCTATATTGATATAACTCTTGTACTAATTTCATCATTTCACCTCTTACGAACATTCCTTTAGATAATCTTTGACTACTTGTTCTGTCGGACCATCTTCACGAATTTGGCCATTGTAAAGCCAAACAGCCCTATCACATAAAAATTTGACAGATTCCATGGAATGACTGACAAACACCATCGTCTTGCCCTCTTTTTTTAACTCTTTCATTTTCTTTAAGCATTTCTCTTGAAAATGTTGGTCACCAACCGCTAAGACTTCATCAATTAAGAGAATATCTGCATCCACATTGATGGCCACTGCAAACGCAAGACGCATATACATTCCTGAGGAATATGTTCGAATTGGATTGTCGATAAAATCTCCCAACTCAGAAAAAGCAATAATATCATCTAAACGTTGGTCGATTTGTGTTTTCGTCAATCCAAAAATAGAAGCATTAAAATAAATGTTTTCTCTTCCTGAAAAATCCGGATGAAAACCAGCTCCCAATTCAAGTAAGGAAGTCAATTTACCATTAATTTTAATGGTTCCACTGTTTGGATAGATAATTTTTGTCATTAATTTTAATAAGGTAGACTTTCCACTTCCATTGACACCAATTAACGCCACTGTTTCCCCTTTTTGAATTTCCAAATCAATATCTTTAAGGACTTTTCGCACTTCTTTTTGATTTCGATTCAAAAAGATGATGCGTTCTTTTAAAGTATTGGCTTTATCATAATAGACATTAAATGTTTTGGTTACATGGGATACTTTAATCGCTGGCAAGTTTTCTTTTTGTTTTTTCATGTGACACCTCTATTTTCCTTTTTTCTTTCAATAATCTTGTTTCCCGTTTTGATTATATCATACATTCTCTTTCCAATCAAAAAATTTTAGAAAGAGGCCCTATAATCCAAGGACTTCCTTTAGTTTCTTTCGTTGTTCCTCAACTTGTTGCCATACTTCTTTGGAAATTGGATACGCTTTTTTGATTTGATTTTGAATGCGAGTGACTTCCTCATAATGCAGTTGCTTCTTGGTCGTTTTAGTAACACTATTGGTGTGAATACGATGACGATTCAGAGGCTTTGCAACATAAGCAATCTTCCCTCTTTTTAAGAGTTCTGTATAAAAATACCAATCTCCTGCGAGATGAAACTTGGTACATTCTGCTAAAATTGGAGCATAATCTCCTTTTCGAAACACGACTCCTGACGCATTATAAATGTAATTTTTAACGATGAGATATTCTGTCAATTCTTGGATACCATCATTGACATAGTCTTGTTGATAGCGTCCATCATGGCGCTCATCCGCTAAATCACGATACGTTTTCCGAATGACTCTACCACGTTCGTTTATCTGCATTGAATCAGAATAGGCCATGACCAAATCTTTATCTTCAAATTTTGGCACTAAAGAAGCTAAAAAATGGCAATCGACTTCGTCATCTGCCTCTGCAATCCAAATTAAATCTCCCGTTGCGTTCTCAATTCCCTTTTGCCATTGCTGAAAAACAGAACCACTATTTTTCTCATTATAAAGGACTTTCATCGGATATTTTTTTGCTAATTTTTCAATGACTTTCCGGCTTTGGTCCGTCGAACAATCATCGAGGACAATTAATTCCCAAATGGGATACGTTTGTTTTTCAATTTGTTTCACTCTTTTTTTTAAGTATTTTGCATAATTATAATTGGGAATAATCACACTCACTTTTAGGGTATTTTCCATTTTATCACCTCTATTTACATGTTTGAATTAACGTTGTTACATACTGAGAAAAGCGATGCTTTTCACAAATTTTCTTTGCACCCTTGCCAAGTTTTTTTAACATTTCACGATTTTCTTTGAGCATTCGAATCTTGTCAACCATGGCCTTGGTATCTTCAAAAGGCACTAGATAACCACTCTTCTCATTTTGGACAATTTCTTGAAAACCACCCGCATTTTCAAAACCAATCACTGGCTTGCTGGCATTAAAAGCTTCTAAGACAACTGAGGGAAAAGGATCTTCTCTAGAAGTCAACAGAAACAAGTCGCAGCGGTCAAAAAAGAGCATGGTCACTTCTTTTTCACTGATATAGCCTGGAAAATAAAGATTGGAAAGTGGCTTGATTTGCGGTTCTAATTCTTTTTTGAATGCTTCATTGACGGCACCTAACCATACAAAAGAAATCTCTTTTTCGTCTTGGAAAGCAGAAGCAACCTGAACAAATAAATCCAAGCCCTTTCTTTTTTCGCCCAATCCAACATTTAGGACCAAAAAATCCGTTTTTGGAATCTGCCATTTTTCATTTAAAACTTGTGTTGCTTTGGTCCGGTTCCATTTGTCATACACCATGTAAAGTCCTTGTGGCAAAATTTGATACTTTGTTTTTACAGGAGCAATGGTTTGAAATTGTTCATAGACATATCGGGCGGGGAAAATGACTAAATCTGCCTGTTCTCCAATGATTTGAGCCCGTTCTTCTAAGCCCAGCTGATGAATGACACCTGGAAGTTCATGAATCAACTGAATCGTTTTGATATTTTTCTCTTTTAAAAGCGGAATCAAATCTCCATTGACCGTCGTATTTAAAATCGCACTGTGATAGCCAAGCTGCTTTAAAGCAGTAAGCGCATAGGCTGTTTTTTCTTGGGAGTCTATGACAAAAGTCGGAGCCAGTTTTTGGTATTCTTCAATCATAGGACCAAATCCGCGCACCAAAACTGTCACTTCCTGTTGCTGTTTTAAAAATTCTCCAATCATGTTCTTTAAAAGAATTTCAGCACCACCCTGTCCCCCACTATGACCAATTAAAATGATTTTTTTCCCTGTTGGTGTTGGATAGCGGTTAGAAACAATTCCTATAACATCTTCGAGCTTTTCTCTTTTTTTTATTTTCCGATAAAGCGTCGAAAGTGTTTTTGATTTTTTAGCCACTTGTTTCATTTTTTGTAGCATCTTCGTCCTCCTCTTTCCATAAATCGAGCTGATATAAGTATTTTTGACTCAAATTTGGATTGTAAAACGGATCTCTTTCAATGTGTAATTTTCGATATTCTTGTTGCTCATATTGTTCTTCTAGTTCCCCTTGGTAAAGAAAAATATTAGAAGCATCTCCAAGGTTAAAATACCCTTTTTGATAAAATTTTAAACAAATTTGAATGCGTTCGAGCACAGTTGGAAAGGCGTTCATTTTCATCTTCCCACAAACTTGTATATATTTTTCTTTTTCAAAAACCATCATTTTAGTACTTGGGACTAAATAATTATGCGGAATAATTAACTTAGGTTCTACAAAAGTGGAACGATGTCTACGAGAATAAATCACAGGTTCGTAATGATTTTCCATCAAAACAACCCCACTTGTTCTTTGATAGCTGCCTATCCTATCAAGTGTTGGTGCAACAATTCCTACATGCTTTTGACAAGCATATTTGACTAAACTAGAAACAGAAGAGGTTTTGCTTAATAAGACTTTCGCTTGGAGGTAAAGAATCACTTTTCCTTGCGCTTTCTTGACCAATTCATCAAAAGTTCCCTCTTGGGACGTTAAAATTTCATATTTTGGAAGTTCATGATATTTTCGAATCGTCTTACAACACTTTTTCACTTCTTTTAAAGTTCCCTCCACGATAAAAGTGATTTTGGTTGCTTTTGAGATTTTATAATTCGGCTTGTAATAAGGGAAATCTTTTACCCGTTCTACTTTACAAGCAATTTTTTCGTTTTTCAAATACTCTTCAAGAGCTTTTCTTCCTCGTTCAAAGGCGTAGTTTTTATTGCTCATCACTGCTGCTGTAGACCCATCAATCATCCGCCAATGGTATAAAATTTTAGGAATATGATAGATATTTTTTTCTTTGATATTGGCAATCACTCTTAAAAACAAATCATAATCTTGGGCACCCTCAAAGCCAGCTCGAAAGCCTTTGATTCGGTCAATTTGTTTTTTGCGAATGGTAGTGAAGTGACAAAGATAGTTATGACATAAGAATAAATCCCGGGACCAATCCGGTTTATAGGTTGGAAAACACAAATGATTATCCATATCTAATTTATCTTCATCACTATAAATCAAATCATATTTTGGATTTTGATTCAATGCGCGAACCACTTCTTCTAACGCATTGGTGGTGAGAACATCATCATTATCAAGGAGAGAGATAAATTCCCCCGTCGCAATGGAAAGCGCTGAATTACTGGCCTTGGAAATGTGGCCATTCTCTTTTCGATAAAGCACTTTAATTCGTTCATCTTTCTTTTGATAATCTTCAAGAACGGAATGAATTTCCTCCATTGTCGAGCAATCATCCGCAAGACAGAGTTCAAAATGTGGATACGTTTGTGCTAAAACAGAATCAATACAAGCTTTCAAATAAGGAATATCCACATTGTAAACAGGGACAACGATGGAAATGAGAGGCTGATAAGAAAAGGGTTCATGAACCTGCTGTTCTCTTTTTTCTTTTTCCATGGCCCAGGCCCGATATTGAAATGAATTATTGGGATTCACATAGTACTTTTTTGCTTCTTGATAAGATTGATTTTCTCTTGCTTGGTCAATGTAACTCTTAATTAAAAATGGATTTAAAAGACGAATATTTTTTTTCCAAACTAAGCGGCAACCTTTTTTGATGAGATGCTTGACTTGCACCCATTTCTTCTCAAGCATCGTTGTCGGTACAGTTGTTTTGAATAAGGTATACCGATGATGATTGGCTTCTGCCTGAATTTGAATGTGCTTATATTCCTTTTCTAAAGGAAGCTCATACTCAAAGCCATAATTTGTTTTATCTTTTTTATCACTATATTTTTGACAGATATCATAACGGTATTGATTGGGCTTTTCTCTTAAAATTTCTTGTCGGTCAATCGTAATCACAATCTCGCAATCGTTTAAAAAAAGCCAACCTCTAATGTAAAGTATTTTCTTTTGAATATCAAAAAAATAGGTATCAATATGGTAATGTTTCATTGCAATTTCTCCTTTAAATCTCGAGGGATTCCCTTTTTGTTTTTCTTGAAGTCCCGTTTTCCTCGTAAAATTGCCTTTAATTTAGCGATTTTTTCTTTTTCAAACAATAGAATTTTGAGAATTTCTTTCCGTTGATTTGCACGCTCTCGTTGGCAAAATTTGGGAAAGGTATCTTGATAAAGAGAGGCAATATAATAGCGATTTCTCGTAATAAAATAACGGCGGATTGGGGAATGATTGGTCAAGGTAAAGTGGTGACCTAAAAAGACTTTCTCTTGAACATTTCCGAGTGAATGGACAAGCACAATTTCTTTTAGTACCTTGATGCGATAGCCCTCTTTTCGAAGATGAAGACAATATTCATGGTCCACACCATCAATAAAAAGCCAATCTTTAAAGCCTCCTAGTTTTTGACAGATGGCTAAATCAAGGAGATTCCCAGAGGTCATCACCACTTCCGTTTCCTTTTCTATTGCCTGATTCATTTTGGTACTTTCTGTCTGATGAAGAGGACTATAAATACCGACATCCATCTCTTGTCTTTGTTCTACTAGCTGGAGCATCTTTTGAAAATCATTTCCTTGAAAATAACTATCTTGGTCCATGGTTAAAAGATGCGTAAAGCCATCTTTTTGAGCCAGTGCCACTCCTTGATTTAAGGCTGTCGCGATGCCTTTATTTTCGTGGTTGATTTGATACTTCACTTTAGGAAGATGGGAAAAAAGAGGGTTTTCTTCTTGACTGTTATCAATGATATATAATCTTTCTAAAAATGGAAGATAAGTATTGATATTTTGTAATACTTTCTCGGTCGCATGAAAAAGAACAACCATACCGCATATTTTCATAAAGCCCTCCTAGTATCTATTTTTCATTATAACATGATACAAACGCATTTGTAAAATAGGAGTGTCAACTAAAATTTTTGTTTCCATTTTTTCAAATCTCTTAAAGGCTTTGTGACTTTCCAAGAGCGACTATTAACAACTTCTTGGTATTTTGCTTCTCGTAAATTCACTTGATGCGTGAGTTCACGAATGACATCTTCTAAATAAACATACTCATCAAGGAACGCATTCGCTTCATCACTCGTCATACCATGGGCTTGTTTGAGAATCTCACATAATCTTTCTCGTCCTTGAACTTTAAAAATCTTCATCGTTAAATGGCTTTTTTGAAGCAAATATTTTAAGTGATATGCATAAATCTCCTTGTTACTTGGTTGACGTAAGCGAAAAGCAATATAATGCCTATCGAACATTAAACTATAAGGAACATAATACCCAAAAATAATATAGTTCAAATACG